>NZ_RBMB01000021.1:0-66565 GCF_003989485.1 Kocuria sp. HSID17590
CACGCCCGCCGCGGGTGCGCGGCCGAGGAAACCGGCCGTGAACGCGCCGCCGAGCGCCGTCATCGCTACGACCGCCCCCAGGGGATTGCCGGGCAGCGCGAGCACCGCCGCGCGCTCCGCGGCCGCGAGCAGGGTCGGGTGACCGGGCTGCATGTCGAGCTGGTCCACGAGCAGCCGCGTGCGCCGTTCGAGGAGCGGCCGGACCAGATCGGCCCGCGATCGCGAGGTGCCGCCCGTGGTGACCACGAGGTCGTGCTCGGCACCCAGCTCCCGCAGGGCCGTCTCGAGGGCCGCGGCGTCGTCGGGCGCGCGACGGATCTCCCCCACCTCCCCGCCCAGGCCGCGCACCACGTGCGGCAGGGACATGCTGAAGGCGTCCCGCACGCGGCCCGGGCCGGGAACGCCGTGACTCAGGACCTCGGAGCCGGTGAGCAGCAGGGCCACGCGCGGAGCGCCGCGCAGGGGCAGAGCGTCCAGCCCGGCCACCGCGGCGAAGGCGGCGTGCGCGGGGGAGAGCACGGTGCCCGCGGTGAGGATCGTCTCGCCCTCCGCGCACTCCGTTCCGGCCGGGCGCACGTGACGGCCCGCGAGCTCGGAGCGCGGGGCGTCGTCGGCGAGCGCCACGAGCTCCCCGTCACTCCGCGCGTACTCCTCGCGCACCACGGTGGTGGCGCCCTCGGGGATCACGCCCCCGGTGACGACGACGACGGCGGTCCCCGGCTCCAGCGCCCCGGCGGACGCGGCGCTCGGCAGGGGTGCGGACCCCTCCGTCTCATGGGCGGCGCGGTCCCCGACCAGGCGCCAGGGGCCCTCGCCGTTCACGGCGTAGCCGTCCATCGCGCTGGAGGCGTAGTGCGGCACGGCGCACACGGCCTGGACGTCGCGGGCGAGGACCCGCCCCGGGGCCTGGTCGAGCGGAAGGTCCCGGCAGACCGCCTCACCACGGGACGTGGCAAGGGCCGCCCCCGTGCGGTGCGCGTGGGCCGTGGCGGCCTCCCGGGAGGCGTGGTGCAGGGTGTGGAGCTCCTGCGCCCACGGGGGATTCGGCGGAGGTGTCATCGGGGGCTCTCTTCTCGGGGGACTGTCGGCGGGCCCGTTCTCATCCCCCCGCGAAGGGTGGCAGCACGTCCACGGTGGCACCGGGGGAGACCGGGGCCTGGGGATCGCGGGCGGCCACCGAGTCCACGAGCCACGAGCAGCGCGGCAGCACCTGCGCGAGCGCGGGCTCCCCGGCGGGCGGGACGGGGTGCAGGGACACGAGCAGCTGCTGCAGCTCGTCCCGGGTGACGGCGGTGTGCGAGGCCACGTGCTCCTCGGGAACCCCGGCGGCGGCTGCGGCGGCGGCGAAGTAGCGGACCAGCACGGCTCAGCCCCCGATCGCGCTCATGCTGCGGTCCGGCTGCACGTAGTCCCCGGAGTCCAGACCGGTGTGGTCCATGCCGTGGGCGCGCGGCTTGACCCACATGGCCTCGCGCCAGCGCTGGGCCACGGCGTCGTCGGACGCGCCCTCGCGCAGCAGGTGCATGAGGTCGGTCTCGTGGTGGGAGAACAGGCACGAGCGCACGTGGCCCTCGGCGGTGATGCGCGTGCGGGTGCAGTCCTCGCAGAACGGCTCGGTGACCGAGGCGATGATCCCCACCGTCCCCAGCACGGGCCCGCCCCCGAGCGCCCGCACGAGGTACTTCTCCGCCGGGGCGCCGGCGCGGGGCGCGGTGTCCTCGGAGAGGTCGAACTGCGTGGCGAGACGCTCCCGGATCTCGGCGGCGGTCACCATGTCCGTGCGCGTCCACCCGTGGTCCGCGTCCAGGGGCATCTGCTCGATGAACCGCAGGTCGCACGAGTTCTCGAGCGCCCAGCGCAGCAGCTCGGGTGCCTCGTGGTCGTTGATGCCGCGCATCAGCACGGCGTTGAGCTTCACGGGGCTCATCCCCGCCTGCTGCGCCCCGGCCACACCGGCCAGGGCCTCGGTGAGCTTTCCCCGGCGCGCCAGAGTCCGGTAGGTCTCCGCGCACAGGGTGTCGAGGGAGACGTTCACGCGGGTCATCCCGGCGTCCACGAGGCCCTGCGCGCGAGCGGCCAGCCCGATGCCGTTGCTGGTCATGGAGATGGGCAGTCCCGGCAGGCGTTCGTGCAGCGCGCCCACGAGCTCCTCGAGGTCCGGGCGGATGAGGGGCTCACCACCGGTGAGGCGGATCTCGCGGACCCCGAACTCGCGCACGGCGATGGCCGCGAGACGCACCACCTCCGAGGCGCTGAGCAACGACTCCCGCGGCAGCCACTGCATCCCCTCGGCGGGCATGCAGTACGTGCAGCGCAGGTTGCACTTGTCGGTGAGGGAGATCCGCAGGTCCGTGGCGGTGCGCCCGAAGCGGTCCGTCAGCGGACCCTGCGTGGGCACCCCGCGCGTGGGAAGGACCTGGGGACTGCCGAGGAAGACGGACATGCTCCCAGTGTAGGAGGGCTGTCCAACGGGTCGGCCGGGCCCGGGCGGTGTGGGCGGAGGCGGCCGTGCGGTGGGTGGCTACCCTGGAGGCATGGCCCGCAGCATCGAATCCCACCAGCGCGCCCTGCGCGCTCTGCTCGCCCGGACGCACGGCCCGGGCGACGACGCCGTGGCGCTGCCGCTCGCGCAGGCGGCCGGCCGGGTGCTCGCCGAGGACCTCCTGGCGCCCCTGGACCTGCCCCCGCACACGAACTCCCAGATGGACGGCTTCGCCGTGCGGGTCGCGGACCTCGCCGCCACGCCTGAGAGCGGGACGGCACCTGGGGACGGGACCGAGCCCGGTGCTGGGACCGCGCGCGGGAACGGCACCGCGGCCGGGTCTGGGATCGAGGGCGGCGGCTCCGTGACCCTGCCCGTCCACGGCACGCGGGCCGCCGGCGCGGGGCCCGTGCACCACGAACCGGGCACGGCGACCGCGGTGATGACGGGTGCCGTGATTCCCGAGGGCGCGGACGCGGTGCTCCCCGTGGAGAGGGTGGACCCGCCGCGGTTCGACACCCCCACCATCACGGTTCCGGCCGGGCTGGCGGACACCACGGCCGAGGGGACCTTCGTGCGCCCGGTGGGCAGCGACGTCGCCCGGGGAGCCGTGGCGCTGCCCGCGGGCACCCGGCTCGGCGTGGCCGCGATCGGAGCGTGCGCCGCCCTGGGGCTCGTCGCGGACGCCACGGTGCTCGTGCGCCGCGGTCCGCGCGTGCTCGCGCTCAGCGGCGGGGACGAGGTGGTCCCCGCCGGCGCCGAGCTGAAACCGGGGACCCTCTACGACGCGAACGGTCCGCTGCTGGACGCGTGGCTGCGCGAGGCGGGCGCGGAGGACGTCGCGTGCCTGCGGGTCAGCGACGACCCCGCGCTGTTCGTGGAGCGCTTGGAGGAGGCCGTCCGCTCGTTGCGCCCGGACCTCGTGGTCACGAGCGGCGGCATCAGCGCCGGGGCCTTCGAGGTGGTGCGCCAGGGGCTCGAAGCACACGGCGAGGACGCGTGGTTCGGCCACGTGGCCGTGCAGCCGGGCGGTCCCCAGGGCCACGCCGTCTTCCGCGGGACTCCCGTGGTGTGCGTGCCGGGCAATCCCGTGAGCACGTGGGTCTCGTGCGAGGTCCTGCTGCGTGACGCGCTCGCGGCGGTCTGGGGCAGCTGCGAGGCACCGCGCTGGGGCACGGCGGTGCTCACCGAGGAAGTCCAGCCCCTCCCGGCGCGCACCCAGCTGCGGCGGGGCCGCGTGACGGGTCACGACGACGCCGGGTCGGCTCGCGTCGCCCTCGTGGGCGGGGCGTCCTCGCACCTGCTCACGGCCGCCGCGCGCGCGGACGTCCTGGTGCGCATCCCGCACGGGGAAGCGCCCCTGCCCGCCGGAGCCGCGGTGGCCGTGCTGCCCGTGGCGGGAGGCGTCCTCGCGCTGGGCGGTGCGGGCGAGCCGTGCGAGCCTGGCGGGGACACGACGAGACCACGCGCCCGGTGCGCGAGCCCCGGGCTGGACCACGACACCACGCGACGAGCAGACGAGAAGGACGAAGGAGACGACGAGTGAGCGAGAACGACCCCCAGCACGACCCCCGACACGACCCTCAGCACGGCACTGACCAGGCTCCCACGGAGGCAGAGCAGGAGAGTGGCGGGCAGCAGCGGCTGACCCACGTCCGCGAGGACGGCACGGCCCACATGGTGGACGTCACGGACAAGGGGGTGACGTCCCGGGAGGCCACGGCGCAGGCCGTGTTGGTGACCCGCCCGGACGTCGTCGACCTGCTGAGCACCGGGGAGCTGCCCAAGGGGGACGCCCTCGCGGTGGCGCGCGTCGCGGGAATCATGGCCGCGAAGCGCACCCCGGACCTCGTGCCCCTGTGCCACCCCCTGCCGCTGAGCAGGGTGAGCGTGGACCTCACGCCGGGCGGGGACCGCGTGATCATCGAGGCGACCGTGCGGACCCGCGGGGTGACCGGTGTGGAGATGGAGGCGCTGACCGCCGCGAGCGTTGCGGCGCTGACGCTGTACGACATGATCAAGGCGGTGGACAAGGCGGCCACGATCACCGACACCCGGGTGCTCGCCAAGTCCGGCGGCAAGAGCGGCGACTGGAGCAGGCAGTGAGCGAGCAGGCACGAGCACACGTGGGCAGCGAGCGCCCTCCCCACCGGCACGAGGACGGCGACTTCCACCTCCAGGGGCGGCGGGCCGTGGTGCTCATCGTCTCCACGTCCGCCGCGGCGGGGACCGCGCAGGACCGCTGCGGGCCGCTGCTGGCCGCGTGGCTCGAACGCCGCGGCGTCGACGTCGCGGTGCGGGTGCTCCCGGACGGTCCCGACGTCCTCGCGACCCTGCGCGAGCTCACCGCGGACTCGGCCAGCGCGGACGCGTCGCGCTTCGTCATCACCTCCGGCGGCACGGGCTTGAACCTGGACGACGTCACCCCGGAGGCGACCGCCCGGGTGGTGGAGCGGGAGACCCCGGGGATCATGCACGCGCTGTGGAGCAAGGGGCTCGAGAAGACCCCCACCGCCGTGATGAGCCGCGGCGTGGCCGGCACGGTGGGCCAGACGTTCGTGGTCAACCTCCCGGGCTCGCGCGGCGGCGTCAAGGACGGCATGGCCGTGCTGGACCCGCTGCTGGACCACATCAGCGCCCAGCTCGAGGACGTCCACGGTCACGGAGAGGACCGCCGCGTGGCGCAGTCCGCGGACGAGATCGTCCCCGCCGGGCAGGCCTCGGAAGCGGCGGGTGATGGAGCGGCCAGCGACCGCGCCCCCTCCCCCCGTACGGCGTCCCCCGGGCCCGCTGCACTGAGCACGGGCGTCACCAGCGCAGCCGCAACCGGCACCCCGGCAGCCGGACGGGCAACGACGGCGGGCGTCGTCGTGCTCTCGGCATTGACGGCGGACCCGCTCGACGCGGAGGAGGCCCAGCGCGCCGTCGCCGATCCGGCCTGCGGCGCCGTGGTCGGCTTCAGCGGCGTGATCAGGGACCACGACGGCGGGCGCACGGGCGTCACGGGCCTGGAGTACACGGCGCACCCCACGGCGCAGGAGGTGCTGCGCGACGTCGTCGCCCTGGCCGCCGCGGCGCACCCCGGCACGCGCGTGTGGGCCGCCCACAGGATCGGCGCGCTCGCCGTAGGGGACAGCGCCCTGGAGGTGGCCGTGGCCGCCGCGCACCGTCGGGAGGCCTTCGAGGCATGCGCGGACGTGGTGGACCGGATCAAGGAGTCGGTTCCCATCTGGAAGCGCGAGAGATTCCAAGACGGCGCCCACGCATGGGTGGGTCTGGACGACTGATGGCTGCCCGGACCATCGTGCCCGCCCGGGTCCGCACGTTCGACGCCCACGGCGAGGTCGCCGCCGGACCGGACCGGCTCGCGGGGGAGGAGCCCCTGGAGGTCCGGCTGAACGGTAAACAGTTCACCGTGACCATGCGCACCCCCGGGGACGACTTCGAGCTCGTCACCGGGCTGCTGCTGAGCGAGGCCGTCATCACGCGGATCTCCCACGTGGTGAAGATGGACTACCGCTCAGGCGTGGACCAGGACGGGCACCGCACCTACAACGTGGTGGACGTCCGCCTCGCCCCGGATGCCCCCGGCACGCAGCGGGGGGAGCAGCGGCAGGTCTTCACATCCTCCTCGTGCGGAGTCTGCGGGACGCCCTCGCTGGACAGCGTGCTCAAACCCTCCGCGCACCCCGTGGCCCCGTCGCTCCCTCTCGTGGCGGCCGCGCGGATCGTGGCGCTGCCGGACGAGCTGCGGGAGCACCAGCGGGTCTTCGACGCAACCGGCGGGGTGCACGCCGCGGCTCTCTTCCCCGCGGCCGGGGGCGAACCGCTCGTGGTGCGCGAGGACGTGGGGCGGCACAACGCGGTGGACAAGGTGATCGGCTGGGCGGTGCAGCGCGAGCTGCTGCCGCTGGGGGACACGGTGCTGCAGGTTTCCGCGCGGGGCTCCTTCGAGCTCGTGAGCAAGGCGGCCATGGCCGGGATCCCCGTGCTCTCGGCCGTCAGCGCGCCCTCGGCGCTCGCGGTGGAGCACGGCCGGCAGCGGGGGGTGACGGTCGTGGGGTTCAACCGCCGCGGCACGTGCAACGTCTACACCCACCCGGAGCGGATCACCGGGGACTGACCCCGCCGCGTCGTCGCTCCCGTCCGCCGGGCATTTGGTCCGCTCCGCGTGCCTGGGGTACTGTGAAACCACCAAAGACCGCCGGTCACCATGCGCGCCTCGGTGCGCGTGGTCGAAGAGGTTCCCGGAGACGGGATCCGTCCAGCGCAGGTGAACCAGCACGAATCCTTCATCCGGACCCACCATGCTCACGCGTGGACGGTCGGACGTGGTCGAGCCCCGGGCATCTGCGCGGGGCTTTTGTCGTGCCACCCCTCGGGGCGCGCGGAGCCGGCATCCACATGTAAGGAAGGAGCACCATGGCGAATCCTGAAAAGGCTGCCGCGGTTGCAGAGTTGAAGACGCTGTTCTCCAACTCGCACGCTGCTGTCCTGACGGAGTACCGCGGGCTCACCGTGGCTCAGCTGAAGACGCTGCGTCGCTCTCTCGGTGAGAACGCCGAATACGCCGTGGTGAAGAACACGCTCACCGCCATCGCGGCGCGCGAATCCGGGATCGACGCGTTCGAGGGCCAGCTCATCGGCCCCTCGGCCATCGCGTTCGTCTCCGGTGACGCCGTCGAGGCAGCCAAGAGCCTGCGTGACTTCGCCAAGGACAACCCCCAGCTGGTCGTCAAGGGCGGTTACCTGGACGGCGTCGCGATGGACGAGACCGAGATCGAGAAGCTCGCGGACCTCGAGTCCCGCGAGGTCCTGCTCGCCAAGGTCGCCGGTGCCGCCAAGGCATCACTGTCCAAGGCTGCCGCGCTGTTCCAGGCCCCGCTGTCCAAGACCGTCCGCACCGCGGACGCGCTGCGGGCCAAGCTGGACGAACAGGGCGCGAACGCCGCCTGATTCCCTCGGGGATCCACCGGGCCCCGGGTTCACCCCCGGGAAAGCGCCCGTGTTCTTCTCACCACGCACACCTCGCCGGGGCCACCAGCGCCGGCACCACGTACAAGTAAGGAGCCAATACCATGGCTAAGC
The DNA here is from genome assembly GCF_003989485.1 of Kocuria sp. HSID17590. NCBI lineage: Bacteria > Bacillati > Actinomycetota > Actinomycetes > Micrococcales > Micrococcaceae > Kocuria > Kocuria sp. HSID17590. The sequence continues at coordinate 7,571 of NZ_RBMB01000021.1, forward strand.
TGACCACCGAAGAACTCATCGAGGCCTTCAAGGAACTGTCCCTCATCGAGCTCTCCGAGTTCGTGAAGGCGTTCGAGGAGACCTTCGACGTCACCGCTGCCGCCCCCGTGGCCGTGGCCGGTGCCGCTCCCGCCGCCGGTGACGCCGGTGCCGCCGAGGAGGAGAAGACCGAGTTCGACGTCATCCTCGAGTCCGCCGGTGACAAGAAGATCCAGGTCATCAAGGAGGTCCGCGGGCTGACCTCGCTGGGCCTGAAGGAAGCCAAGGACCTCGTGGACTCCGCTCCCAAGGCCGTGCTGGAAGGCGCCACCAAGGAAGCCGCTGACAAGGCCAAGGAGTCCCTCGAGGGCGCCGGCGCCACCGTCACCGTCAAGTGATTCCCGGCGCCCCAGGCGCCACCCGCGCAGCGTGAGCGTCCTCGGACGCCACCTCGCACCACTCCAGAACCCCGCACCGCACGGTGCGGGGTTCTGTCGTGCCCGGGGGCGCCCGTCGCGGTGGCGCCCGTCCTCGGTGCGATGTGCGAAACTGGCCCTGACCATCTGGCCGCCACGGTGCGGCGGGAGAGCATGGCGGGTCGGGGGCTGGGAGGTCCGCGGCGGCGCCATCGCCGAAGGAGCAAACCCTCCCCGGGAACCTCTCAGGCACCCGTACCGCCGCCCCAGGCCACTCTGGAGAGTCCATGACCCGCGTGGTCTCGGACGCCGTCGGGGCAGGTCGGCGCGCGTGCAGCACCGCGCGTCGGCGAAAACTCTCAGGTTGTGGAACAGAGCGGGGAGGACACGCAGGGCCACCGTGCCCACGAGAAGCCCAGGAGACCTCGCATGTCCTTCCTGTCACGCCACATCGGTCCGGACGCCGATGACCTCGCCACCATGCTCCGCACCGTGGGCGCGGACGACCTCGACCAGCTGATCGACCGCGCGGTGCCGGAGAGCATCCGCTTCCGGGACACGCTGGACCTTCCGGAGCCCCTCGACGAGCCGGAGGCCCTGGCCGCCCTGCGCCGGGTCGCCGCGCGCAACACCGTGATGCGCCAGCTGATCGGACAGGGCTACCACGAGACGGTCACGCCCGCCGCGATCCGCCGCAACATCCTGGAGAACCCGGGCTTCTACACCTCCTACACCCCGTACCAGCCGGAGATCTCCCAGGGCCGCCTGGAGCTGCTGCTCACGTTCCAGAACGCGGTGATCGACCTCACCGGCATGGACGTGGCCAACGCCTCCCTGCTGGACGAGTCCTCGGCCGTGGCCGAGGCGGTGCTCATGATGCGCCGCGCCAACCGCCGCTCCAGGAGCACACGAGTGCTCGTGGACTCCCGTTCCCTGCCGCAGACCCTGGCCGTCCTCACGGGCCGCACCCGGGCCGCGGGGATCGAGCTGGTCACGGCGGACCTGGGTGATCCCCAGGAGATCGCCCGTGCGCTGGCGGACGGCGAGTACTTCGGTGTGGTCGTCGCGCAGATCGGCGCGGACGGGGCCGTCCTGGATCCCACCGCGGTCGTCGACGCTGCCCACGAGGCCGGCGCCCTCGTCACCGTGAGCACAGACCTGCTGGCCCTGACCATGCTGCGCAGCCCGGGGGAGACCGGAGCGGACATCGCCGTCGGCTCCGCCCAGCGCTTCGGCGTGCCACTGTTCTTCGGCGGTCCCCACGCGGCGTTCATGGCGTCCCGCAAGGGCACCGAGCGGTCGCTGCCCGGTCGCATCGTGGGCGTGTCGACTGACTCCTCGGGCGCCCCGGCTTACCGCCTCGCTCTGCAGACCCGCGAGCAGCACATCCGACGCGAGAAGGCCACCTCCAACATCTGCACCGCCCAGGCGCTGCTGGCCATCGTGGCCGCCGCGTACGCAGTGCACCACGGCCCGGACGCCCTGCGCGCCCTCGCGCTGCGGCTGCACGGCCTCGCCGCGAGCCTGGCTGCCGGGCTGCGGGCGCGGGGGATCGACGTCGTCCACGACCGCTTCTTCGACACCGTCACCTTCTCGGTACCCGGGCGCGCGGACGGCGTGGTCGCCGCCGCCGCGGACCGCGGGATCAACCTGCGCCGCGTGGACCAGGACACCGTGGGTGCGAGCTTCGGCGAGCCCCACACCGAGCGCGACGTCGAGGACGTCCTGACCGCGGTCTCCGAGGCCTGCGGCGCGGCCGACGCCGCCGCGACCGAGGACGTCTCGACCTACGACCTTCCGGCCAAGTGGCTGCGCACGGACGAGTACATGACCCACCCGGTGTTCCACACGCACCGCTCCGAGACCTCACTGATGCGCTGGCTGCGCGAGCTCTCGGACAAGGACCTGGCCCTGGACCGCACCATGATCCCGCTGGGCTCGTGCACCATGAAGCTCAATGCCGCCGCGGAGATGGAGCCCATCTCGTGGCCCGAGTTCGCGAGCATCCACCCGCTCGCCCCCGAGGACCAGACCAGGGGCTGGAGCGAGCTGATCGACCAGCTGCAGTCCTGGCTCGCGGAGATCACCGGCTACGCGGCGGTCTCCGTGCAGCCGAACGCCGGCTCCCAGGGCGAGCTTGCGGGGCTGCTCGCCATCCGCCGCTACCAGGTGGACCGCGGCGAGCACCAGCGCAAGACCATCCTGATCCCGTCCTCCGCGCACGGCACGAACGCGGCCTCTGCGGTGCTCGCAGACCTGAAGGTCGTGGTGGTGGCCACGGCGGCGGACGGCACGATCGACCAGGGGGACCTCGCGGCCAAGATCGAGTCCGTGGGGGACGAGCTCGCGGGCATCATGGTCACCTACCCCTCCACCCACGGCGTGTACGACACGGACATCACGCAGGTGTGCGCGGCGGTGCACGACGCCGGCGGTCAGGTCTACGTGGACGGCGCCAACCTGAACGCGCTGATGGGCCTCGCGCGCCCCGGGCGCTTCGGCGGGGACGTCTCCCATCTGAACCTGCACAAGACGTTCTGCATCCCCCACGGCGGCGGCGGACCCGGAGTGGGCCCCGTGGCCGTGGCCGAGCACCTGGTGCCCTATCTCCCCGGCAACCCGGCGGACGCGGACCTGGACGAGCGCGGTGCCGGCTTCCCCGTGGCCGAGGCACCCCACGGTTCGGCGGGCGTGCTGCCCATCACCTGGATGTACATCGCCATGACCGGGGCGCAGGGGCTCACCGAGTCCTCGCGCACCGCCGTGCTGGGCGCCAACTACATCTCACGGCAGCTCTCGGACGTCTTCCCCACCCTCTACACCGGGGACGGCGGGTTCGTGGCCCACGAGTGCATCCTGGACCTGCGTCCCATGACCAAGGCCTCGGGCGTCACCGCCGAGGACGTCTGCAAGCGGCTCGTCGACTTCGGCTTCCACGCCCCCACCCTGGCGTTCCCGGTGGCGGGCACGCTCATGGTGGAGCCCACCGAGTCGGAGGGCCTCGCGGAGCTGGACCGTTTCATCACGGCCATGCGCACCATCCACGCGGAGATGCAGCAGATCGCGGACGGGGAGATCGCCCTCGAGGACTCCGCAGTCCGCCACGCCCCGCACACCGCTCAGGTGCTCACGGCGGACGAGTGGGAGCGCGCCTACCCGCGCTCGCAGGCCGCCTACCCGGTCCCGTCCCTGCGCCGGGTCAAGTACTGGCCTCCGGTGGGCCGCGTGGACAACGCCGCCGGTGACCGCAACCTCGTGTGCGAGTGCCCGCCCATCGAGGCCTTCGACGCCGCCTACAGCGCGGCAGCGGAACAGGAGAAGTGATGAGCGAGCGGCACACCGCACTGCATGAGGCCCACGAGGAGCTGGGGGCCAGGTTCACCGACTTCGGCGGCTGGTCGATGCCCGTGCGCTACGCGAGCGACACCGCCGAGCACCACGCCGTGCGCCGCGGGGCCGGGATCTTCGACCTCTCCCACATGGGGGAGGTGGAGGTCACCGGTCCCCAGACGGGGGAGTTCCTGGACCACGCGCTCGTGGGGGTGCTCTCGGGCATCGGGACCGGCCGGGCCAAGTACTCCCTGATCGTGGACGAGCAGGGCAGGATCCTGGACGACCTGATCACCTACCGGCTGGGGGAGGAGCGGTACCTCGTGGTGCCGAACGCCGGGAACCAGGAGGCCGTGGTGCGGGCTCTGCAGGAGCGCGCCGAGGGATTCGACGTCGTCGTCACTGACCGCGGTCCAGGGACCTCGCTGATCGCGGTCCAGGGCCCGCGCGCCCTGGAGGTGCTCGAGGCCACCGAGCTGACCCCCGCACAGGACGTCGCTGCGCTGAAGTACTACGCGTGCGTCCCGGCCGAGTGCGCGGGGGTTCCTGCGCTCGCCGCCCGTACCGGGTACACCGGTGAGGACGGCTTCGAGCTCTACTGCGACAACGAGCACGCCCCGCAGCTGTGGAGCGCGCTGCTGGCCACCGCGGAGCGGCTGGGCACCGAGGACGCCCCCATCGGTCCCGCGGGTCTCGCCGCGCGGGACTCCCTGCGGCTCGAGGCGGGGATGCCCCTCTACGGCCACGAGCTCTCCACGGAGATCTCCCCGGTGGAGGCCGGGCTCGGCAAGCTCGTGGAGGTTGCTCTGCGGAAGAAGGGCGAGGCGGGCACCGTCACGGTGGGCGGGGACGCGCTCACCGCCATGCTCGAGACCACACCTCAGCGCACCCTGATTGGGCTGCAGGGCCTAGGACGCAAGCCCGTGCGCGCCGGCTACACCGTGGTGGTGGGGGAGCGCACCGTGGGCGAGGTCACCAGCGGACTGCCTTCGCCTACCCTCGGCAGGCCGGTGGCCATGGCGCTGGTTGCCACCGACGCGCTCGAGGAGATTGCGGCCGGAACAGTGGGCGTCGTGGACGTCCGCGGCCGGGCGGTGGACGTGCAGCAGACCCCGCTGCCGTTCTACAAGCGGGGCTGAGCGCAGGGAACGGACCCCCAGGGGTGTGCCAGGAGCGGGTCTGCCGGGAGTAGCCTTCCTGTAGACCCGCTGTCACGTGCCGGCCCGTCCGGGGCTGGCCTGCGGGCCGCGGAGAACATCCGTGCGTCGTCGCGGACGCAGGGAGAAGGAGAACGCCGTGTTCGTACGAGACGTCGCCCCAGGGATCCACATGATCCAGAACCACCACGTCAACTGCTACCTGCTGGAGGACTCCAGCGGTCTGACACTCGTGGACGCGGGGCTGCCGCGCGTCTGGAACGAGCTCGGCCACGCGGTGCGCGAGCTCGGGCGCTCACCGCAGCAGATCAGGGCCCTCGTCCTCACCCATGCGCACTTCGACCACGTGGGTGTCGCCGCCAGACTCGTGGAGCGGCTCGGCGTCCCCGTGTTCGCCCACCAGAGGGAGCGCCACCTCGCGGCGCACCCCTACAGCTACGCGCACGAGAGCCCCACGGCTCTGTACCCACTGAGGCACCCCCGGGCCATTCCGGTGCTGGTGTCGATGCTCGCCGGGGGAGCAGCGGGTGTGAAGGGAGTGACCGTCACCCGGTCCCTCGCCGTGGGCCAGACGGTTCCCGTTCCAGGCAGTCCACGGGTCGTCCTCACCGCGGGCCACACCTACGGGCACTGCGCCCTGCACGTCCCCGATGCGGACGCCGTGCTCTCCGGGGACGCGCTGGTGACCCTCGACCCCTACACCGGGCTCACCGGGCCCCGGGTCGTGGCTGGCGCGGCCACCGCAGATGCGCAGATGGCTCTCACGTCCCTGGACGCGATCGCGGCCACCCGGGCCACGGTCGTGCTGCCCGGACACGGCGACCCCTGGCGCCTCGGGGCGCAGCGCGCGGCGTACCAGGCCCGCGCCAACGGCGTCGCCTGAGCGGCGGCCGGGCATCTTACGGCCCGGGCGGGCATTCGTCCAGCACGGGTGTGGACAACACGCCGGGAGTGCCCTAGGCTAGTACTTTGCGTTGTCCCTTATGCATGCGTGCCTTCATATAGCGGTGGGCGCCGCAGGGGCGGTTGTCGACAGTCCTCGTCACCGGCCCCTTTTTCTCTCCCCGGGAACCTCGCGTATTCACTGCATGTCTGTGGAAGGATCACATCTTGGTCGCCTCGAGCACCGATACGAACGTCTCCGCCAACCACCCCACGAGCGACAACATTCCTCGCCGGGTCTCCTTCGCGAAGATCCACGAGCCACTGGACGTCCCCAACCTGCTCGCGCTGCAGACCGACAGCTTCGACCGCCTGGTGGGCAACGAGCGCTGGCAGGCCCGCGTGGTCGAGGCCCAGGAAACCGGTGACACCAGCGTGTCCACCACGTCCGGGCTCTCGGACATCTTCGAGGAGATCTCCCCGATCGAGGACTTCCAGGGCACCATGTCCCTCTCGTTCTCGGAGCCGGAGTTCTACGACCCGAAGTACACCACGGACGAGTGCAAGGACCGTGACGCCACCTACTCGGCGCCGCTGTACGTCAAGGCCGAGTTCATGAACAACAACACGGGCGAGATCAAGCAGCAGACCGTGTTCATGGGGGACTTCCCGCTCATGACCGACAAGGGCACGTTCGTGATCAACGGGTCCGAACGCGTCGTCGTCTCCCAGCTGGTCCGTTCCCCCGGTGCCTACTTCGAGAAGGGCCAGGACCGCACGTCCGACAAGGACATCTACTCCGCCAAGATCATCCCCTCCCGCGGGGCGTGGTTCGAGCTCGAGATCGACAAGCGCGACCAGGTGGGCGTGCGTCTGGACCGCAAGCGCAAGCAGTCCGTGACCGTGCTGCTCAAGGCGCTGGGCTGGACCGAGGCCAAGATCCTCGAGGAGTTCGGCGAGTTCGACTCGATCCGCGCGACCCTCGAGAAGGACGCCACCGAGACCCGCGAGGAGGCGCTGCTCGACATCTACCGCAAGCTGCGTCCGGGGGAGCCGCCCACGGTTGACGCCGCCCAGTCCCTGCTGGACAACATGTACTTCAACCCGAAGCGCTACGACCTCGCCAAGGTGGGCCGCTACAAGCTCAACCGCAAGCTCGGTCTCGACAAGCCCTTCACGGACGCGGACGCCTCCGTGCTGTCCCTCGACGACATCGTCGCCATGATCCGCTACCTCGTGACCCTGCACGACGGCCGCTCCACCATGCCCGGAACGCGCGACGGCGAGGCCCGCGAGATCCATGTGGACGTCGACGACATCGACCACTTCGGCAACCGCCGTATCCGCGCCGTGGGCGAGCTGATCGAGAACCAGATCCGCACCGGGCTCTCCCGCATGGAGCGAGTGGTGCGCGAGCGCATGACCACGCAGGACGTCGAGGCGATCACCCCGCAGACCCTGATCAACATCCGCCCCGTGGTGGCCGCGATCAAGGAGTTCTTCGGGACCTCCCAGCTCTCGCAGTTCATGGACCAGAACAACCCGCTCGCGGGTCTGACCCACAAGCGCCGCCTGTCCGCGCTGGGCCCCGGCGGGCTCTCGCGCGACCGCGCGGGCATGGAGGTCCGTGACGTCCACCCGTCGCACTACGGCCGCATGTGCCCGATCGAGACCCCTGAGGGCTCGAACATCGGTCTGATCGGCTCGCTCGCCACGTACGCGCGGATCAACCCGTTCGGGTTCATCGAGACCCCGTACCGCAAGGTCGTGGACGGCACCGTCACTGACGACGTCGTCTACCTCACTGCGGACGACGAGCGCGGGCTCACGATCGCGCAGGCCAACGCGCCGCTGACCGAGGACGGTCACTTCGCTGAGGACGCCGTGCTCTCGCGCGCCTCCGACGGCTCCGGTGAGGCCGTGCTGGTGGCCCCCGAGGACATCGAGTTCATGGACGTCTCCCCGCGCCAGATGGTGTCGGTGGCCACGGCCCTGATCCCGTACCTCGAGCACGACGACGCCAACCGTGCCCTCATGGGCGCTAACATGCAGCGCCAGGCCGTGCCGTTGCTCACGTCCGAGGCCCCGCTCGTGGGCACCGGCATGGAGCGCTACTCGGCGCTGGACGCCGGGGACTCGGTGCTCGCCACCAAGCCGGGCGTGGTCGAGGAGGTCTCCGCTGACCTCGTGACCGTGCTCAACGACGACGGCACCACCAAGCTCTACCCGATTAACAAGTTCGTGCGCTCGAACCCGGGCAACACGTACAACCAGCGCGTGATCGTCTCCGAGGGCCAGCGCGTGGAGCCCCGCACGGTCATCGCGGACGGTCCCTCGACCGACCACGGCGAGCTGGCACTGGGCAAGAACCTGCTGATCGCGTACATGTCCTGGGAGGGCCTCAACTACGAGGACGCCATCATCCTCTCCCAGCGCATGGTCTCCGAGGACGTCCTGACGTCCATCCACATCGAGGAGCACGAGATCGACGCCCGCGACACCAAGCTCGGTGCCGAGGAGATCACGCGTGACATCCCGAACGTGTCGGAGGAGGTGCTCTCCGCACTGGACGAGCGCGGCATCATCCACATCGGTGCCGAGGTCCAGGCCGGCGACATCCTCGTGGGCAAGGTGACCCCAAAGGGCGAGACGGAGCTGACCCCGGAGGAGCGGCTGCTGCGCGCGATCTTCGGCGAGAAGTCCCGCGAGGTCCGCGACACCTCCCTGAAGGTGCCCCACGGCGAGTCCGGCACGGTCATCGGCGTGCGCGTCTTCGACCGCGAGGACGAGGACGACGACCTCCCGGCCGGCGTCAACCAGGTGGTCCGCGTCTACGTGGCGCAGAAGCGCAAGATCACGGACGGCGACAAGCTCGCCGGACGCCACGGCAACAAGGGCGTCATCTCCAAGATTCTGCCCATCGAGGACATGCCGTTCATGGAGGACGGCACCCCGGTGGACGTCATCCTCAACCCGCTGGGTGTCCCCGGCCGCATGAACCTCGGCCAGGTGCTCGAGGTCCACACCGGCTGGCTCGCCAAGCAGGGCTGGAACATCGAGGCCGACCCCGAGTGGCTGAAGGGTCTGAGCAACTTCCCGAAGAGCACCGGCCCCACCAACGTGGCCACCCCGGTGTTCGACGGCGCCCGCGAGGACGAGATCTTCGACCTGCTGGACCACACCAACCCCACGCGTGACGGTCAGCGCCTGATCGGGCGCTCCGGCAAGGCGAAGCTGTACGACGGCCGCTCCGGCCAGCCGTTCCCGGACCCGGTGTCCGTGGGCTACCAGTACATCTTGAAGCTCCACCACCTCGTGGACGACAAGATCCACGCCCGCTCCACCGGTCCGTACTCCATGATCACCCAGCAGCCGCTGGGCGGTAAGGCGCAGTTCGGTGGTCAGCGCTTCGGTGAGATGGAGGTGTGGGCGCTCGAGGCGTACGGCGCCGCCTACACCCTGCAGGAGCTGCTCACCGTCAAGTCCGACGACGTCCACGGCCGCGTGAAGGTGTACGAGGCCATCGTCAAGGGCGAGAACATCCCCGAACCGGGTGTGCCCGAGTCCTTCAAGGTGCTCATCAAGGAGATGCAGTCGCTGTGCCTGAACGTGGAGGTCCTCTCCGCGGACGGCAACACCGTGGAAATGCGTGATTCCGAGGACGACAGCTTCCGGGCTGCCGACGAGCTCGGCATCGACCTCTCCCACTCCGAGCCCAGCTCGGTCGAAGAGGTCTGAGAACCCGCTCGTCCATAGCACAGCTCGTCACACTTCAGGATTTTTAGAAAGAGGGACAGGACCTTATGTCCAACGATTCTTCACTGGGTCTCATGCAGATCGGCCTGGCCACCGCGGATCAGATCCGCGGCTGGTCCTATGGCGAGGTCAAGAAGCCGGAAACCATCAACTACCGCACGCTCAAGCCCGAGAAGGACGGCTTGTTCTGCGAGAAGATCTTCGGTCCCACCCGGGACTGGGAGTGCTACTGCGGCAAGTACAAGCGCGTGCGCTACAAGGGCATCATCTGTGAACGCTGCGGCGTGGAGGTCACTCGCGCCAAGGTGCGCCGTGAGCGCATGGGCCACATCGAGCTCGCCGCTCCCGTGACCCACATCTGGTACTTCAAGGGCGTCCCCTCGCGTTTGGGCTACCTGCTGGACCTCGCGCCGAAGGACCTCGAGAAGGTCATCTACTTCGCCGCGTACATGATCACCTCCGTGGACGAGCAGGCCCGCCACGACGACCTGCCCAACCTGCAGGCCGCGATCGACCGTGAGAAGAAGCAGCTGGAGGACACCCGGGACGCGGACATCAACGCGATCGCCCGCGACCTCGAGAACGATCTCGCGCGCGTCGAGGAGGAGGGCGGCAAGGCTGCCGAGAAGCGCAAGCTGCGCGACTCGGCGGACCGCCAGATGGCCAACGTGCGCAAGCGCGCGGACCGCGAGATCGACTACCTGGAGAAGGTCTGGGACCGCTTCAAGAACCTCAAGGTCAACGACCTCGAGGGTGACGAGGCCCTGTACCGCCAGATGGTGGACCGCTACGGCATGTACTTCGAGGGCTCCATGGGCGCCGAGTCCATCAAGAAGCGCCTCGAGAGCTTCGACCTCGAGGCCGAGGCCGAGTCGCTGCGCGAGACCATCGCCACGGGCAAGGGCCAGCGCAAGACCCGCGCCCTGAAGCGCCTGAAGGTGGTCAACGCTTTCCTGACCACGGACAACTCGCCGCTGGGCATGGTCCTGGACGCCGTGCCGGTGATCCCGCCGGAGCTGCGTCCCATGGTGCAGCTGGACGGTGGCCGCTTCGCGACCTCCGACCTCAACGACCTCTACCGTCGTGTGATCAACCGCAACAACCGCCTCAAGCGGCTGCTGGACCTCGGTGCCCCCGAGATCATCGTGAACAACGAGAAGCGCATGCTGCAGGAGGCCGTGGACTCCCTGTTCGACAACGGCCGCCGCGGCCGCCCTGTCACGGGTCCCGGCAACCGTGCGCTGAAGTCGTTGTCCGACATGCTCAAGGGCAAGCAGGGCCGCTTCCGTCAGAACCTGCTCGGCAAGCGCGTGGACTACTCCGGTCGTTCCGTGATCGTGGTGGGCCCGCAGCTGAAGCTGCACCAGTGCGGTCTGCCCAAGCAGATGGCCCTGGAGCTGTTCAAGCCGTTCGTGATGAAGCGCCTGGTGGACCTGAACCACGCGCAGAACATCAAGTCTGCCAAGCGCATGGTCGAGCGCTACCGTCCCCAGGTGTGGGACGTGCTGGAAGAGGTCATCACCGAGCACCCGGTGCTGCTCAACCGCGCCCCCACCCTGCACCGTCTGGGCATCCAGGCGTTCGAGCCGCAGCTCGTGGAGGGCAAGGCCATCCAGCTGCACCCGCTCGTGTGCGGCGCGTTCAACGCTGACTTCGACGGCGACCAGATGGCCGTCCACCTGCCGCTCTCCCCGGAGGCGCAGGCGGAGGCCCGCGTGCTGATGCTGTCCTCGAACAACATCCTCAAGCCGTCGGACGGCAAGCCGATCGCCCTGCCGTCGCAGGACATGATCATCGGTCTGTACCACCTCACCACCGTGCGTGAGGGCTGGGCCGGGGAGGGCAACAGCTACTCCTCGGTGGCCGAGGCGATCATGGCCAACGACTCCGGCGAGCTGCACCTGAACGCCAAGTGCAAGATCGAGCTCGAGGACTTCGTGCCGTACGCCGGCTGGGAGGCTCCCGAGGGCTGGGAGCCGGGTCAGCCCGCCGTCGTGGAGACCACGCTCGGGCGTGTGCTCTTCAACGAGACGCTGCCCGAGGACTACCCGTGGGACGAGAACGTCGCGGACAAGAAGCACCTTTCCGCTCTCGTGAACGACCTCGCGGAGCGCTACCCGATGACACGCGTGGCCAAGACGCTGGACAACCTCAAGGACGCCGGCTTCCACTGGGCCTCGCGCTCCGGGGTCACCGTGGCGATCTCGGACATCGCGACGCCGCCGGAGAAGCCCGCCATCATGGAGGGCTACGAGGCACAGGCTGCGCGCATCCAGGGCCAGTACGACAAGGGCCTGATCGACGACGACGAGCGCCGATCGGAGCTCATCGACATCTGGTCCAAGGCCACGGACGAGGTCGCGCAGGCCATGCGGGACAACCTCACGCCCACCAACACCATCAACCGCATGGTGTCCTCCGGTGCGCGAGGCAACTGGATGCAGGTCCGTCAGATTGCCGGCATCCGCGGTCTCGTGGCGAACCCGAAGGGTGAGATCATGCCCCGCCCGATCAAGTCCTCCTACCGGGAGGGTCTGTCGGTGCTGGAGTACTTCATCGCCACCCACGGTGCCCGCAAGGGTCTCGCGGACACGGCGCTGCGTACCGCCAACTCGGGCTACCTGACCCGGCGTCTGGTGGACGTGTCGCAGGACGTGATCGTGCGCGAGTCGGACTGCCAGACCGTTCGAGGCCTGGTCCTGCCGCTCGCGGACGTGACGGACACCGGTGTGCGCACCCTGCACGAGGACATCGAGAACACGGTGCACGGCCGCGTGCTCGCCTCGGCTGTGGCGGACGAGAACGGCGAGGTGCTGGCCGAGGCTGGTGCCGACATGTCGGACGCCATGATCAGCACCCTGTACAACGCGGGTGTGGACGAGGTGCGCGTGCGCTCCGTGCTCACGTGCGAGTCCGCGGTGGGTGTGTGCGCCGCGTGCTACGGCCGCTCGCTGGCCACCAACCAGCTGGTGGACATCGGCGAGGCCGTGGGCATCGTTGCCGCGCAGTCCATTGGCGAGCCCGGCACCCAGCTGACGATGCGCACCTTCCACACCGGTGGTGTGGCGTCCTCGGACGGTGACATCACGCAGGGTCTGCCCCGTATCCAGGAGCTCTTCGAGGCCCGCACCCCGAAGGGTGTGGCCCCGATCTCCGAGGTGGCCGGCCGGATCCGCATCGAGGACACGGACAAGTCCCTGAAGATCGTCGTGGTCCCGGACAACGGTGACGAGGAGTTCGCCTACCCGGTGCTGCGTCGTGCCAAGCTGCTCGTGGCGGACGGCGACCACGTCGACGTCGGCCAGCAGCTCGTGACCGGCGCGGTGGATCCGAAGGAGGTGCTGCGCATCCGCGGTCCCCGCGAGGCGCAGAAGCACCTGGTGGACGAGGTCCAGGGCGTATACCGCTCGCAGGGCGTGGGCATCCACGACAAGCACGTGGAGGTCATCGTGCGGCAGATGCTGCGTCGCGTGACCATCATCGAGTCCGGCGACACTGCGCTGCTGCCGGGTGAGCTGGTGGACAACGTGCGCTTCCTCGAGGCCAACCGCGGTGCGGTGGCCGAGAGCAAGCGTCCCGCCGCCGGGCGTCCGGAGCTCATGGGCATCACCAAGGCCTCGCTCGCCACGGACTCGTGGCTGTCCGCCGCGTCCTTCCAGGAGACCACGCGTGTGCTCACGCAGGCCGCCATGGAGGGCAAGTCGGACCCGCTGCTGGGCCTGAAGGAGAACGTGATCATCGGCAAGCTGATCCCCGCCGGTACCGGTCTCGAGCGGTACAACAGCGTGGACGTGGAGCCCACGGAGGAGGCCAAGGCCTCGATGTTCACGGATCCGTCCGCGTTCTCCGACTTCAGCTACGCGGAGGAGAACTCCGGCGGGCTGGGTTCCGAGTTCCAGGCGATCCCGCTGGACGACTACGACTTCGGCGGCAACTGAGCCGGGTCACCCGCGTAAGCCGCCCCGCGGGGCGGCGGCGCGACGTCGCCCACCGGTGACGTGATCGACAGAGCCCGGGTGGGCCCCCGAGAGGGGGACCGCCCGGGCTTCGTCGTGCCCGGGCGCCGGACCGCGGGTACGGGACCGCGGGCACGGGACTGCGGGCCGCGCACCTAGACTGGGCGCATCGCGGCCCGCGGGACGCGCACCGCGGGGAAGGGGAGGGTGGCCGTGGCGAACTCGGCGTCCGGGGAGTCGCTCATCGAGCGCTTCGACCGTGTCCTCAGCGCGTTCGGCCCCGCGCGGCCCGAGCTGAGCTTCCGAGAGATCTGCCGCGCCACCGGGCTGCCGCCGTCCACCGTCCACCGCATCCTGGGGGACATGAAGCGTGCGGGGTGGCTGGCGGCCGGGTCCGCGCAGACCTACCGGGTGGGCACGCGCCTGTGGGAGCTGGCCTCCCGTTCCGCGTCGGCGGAGAGTCTTGCCGCGGCGGCCATCCCGTTCATGTCGGACGTCCACGCCGTGCTGCGCCAGCACGTGCACGTGGGCGTGGTGGAGGGGCTGGACGTGCTGTTCGCGGAGCGGATCGCGGCGAGCGAGTCCACGGTTCCGCTGCGCTCGATCGTGGCGGGGCGGCTGCCGCTGCACCGCTCGGCCACCGGCCTGGCGCTGCTGAGCCAGTGCTCCGCCGAGGTCGTCGCGCAGTACCACCGCGCGGCCTGGGTGCCCGACGCCGCCGCGGACCCTGCCGCGCTCACGGCCACTGCCGAGCGTTTCGCCGCGGACCTGGCCGTCTTCGCGCGGCGCGGGTACGCGGTCCAGCGCGAGCGCATCGACCAGGGGACCGGGGGAGTGGCGGTGCCCTTGAAGGTCCCCGCGGGTCACCGCGCGGCGGCACTGGGCACAGTGCTCCCGCTGACCGAGATGCGGGACGCGGACCTCCCCGCCATCGTGCAAACACTTCGGGTTGCGGGGCACGGCATCTCCCGCGCGCTCGGAGCCCTCTGACAACGACATCCGGTTGTTCCCGGGGTCGCATGCGTGCCAGCGGCGGTCGTGGCCCGGGGCGGGCGGCGCCGTCGTCACCGCCGCAGCAGTGCTCCGGGCGGACACGGACGCCGGGCACCCATCCCGGACGGGCCGGGGACGGCGCACCAGACCGGGCGCCCGGGCGGCCCCGCGCCCACCATCCCGTTCAACGGAACAGATGTGATGCGCGCCATGGCCGCCACCATAATGGGAGCCGGACGTGCGCTAGGAGGACACATGCTCGAGGAGCGAACGGTCGTCGAGACCGACGTGGCGGTGGTGGGGGCGGGCCCTGCCGGCCTGATGCTCTCCCACTTGCTGTCGCGTGCGGGCATCGACACCGTGGTGGTCGAGACACGTTCCCGCGAGGAGATCGCCCGAACCCACCGGGCGGGCATCCTGGAGGCGGGCACGGTCGCGATGCTCACGGACTCCGGTGTGGACGGGCGGGTGCTCAGCCACGGCCACGAGCACGAGGGCACGGTGCTGCGCTTCGACGGCGAGAGCCGGCGCATCGACTTCCAGGAGCTGGTGGGGGAGTCCGTGTGGCTGTACCCGCAGAACGAGGTGTTCACAGACCTCGCCGCCGCGCGCGAGCGGGACGGCGGCGTCGTCCACTGGGAGGTCTCGGACACCCGCGTGAGCGAGCTGACCACGGAGCACCCCACGGTGCACTGCACCACCGCGGACGGCGAGTCGCTGGAGATCCGCGCCCGGCTGCTCGTGGGCGCGGACGGCTCCCGGGGCGTCTGCCGCAAGCAGATCCCCGCGGAGGTCCGCACGGACAACTTCACCGAGTACCCGTTCGCGTGGTTCGGGATCCTGTGCGAAGCACCGCCGTCGGCCCCCGAGCTGATCTACGCGACCTCGCCCCGCGGCTTCGCCCTGATCTCCCAGCGCAGCGACACCGTTCAGCGCATGTACTTCCAGTGCGACCCGGACACGGACGTGGCGCAGTGGGACGACGAGCGGATCTGGGACGAGCTGCAGGCGCGGGTGGACGGCCCGGACGGGCTCACCCTGAACCGCGGGCAGATCTTCGACAAGACGGTCCTGCCGTTCCGCTCCTACGTGTGCGAACCCCTGCGCCACGGAAGCATGTTCCTCGTGGGGGACGCCGGGCACACCGTGCCGCCCACGGGTGCCAAGGGCCTGAACCTCGCGTTCTCCGACGTGCGCGTGCTGGCCCCGGCCGTCGTGGACTTCTTCGAGACCGGCGACGACGCCGGACTGGCCGCCTACTCGGCCGTGGCGCTGGAGCGGATCTGGAAGGCCCAGAACTTCTCGTACTGGGTCACCAGCCTGATGCGCACCGCCCCGGATGAGACCCCCTTCGCCGCGAAGCGCCGTCGCGGCGAGTTCGAGGCGCTCACCGGCTCACGCCACGGCTCGGCGTACTTCGCCGAGTCCTACACGGGCTGGCGGGACCGGACCTGACGAGACACGCTGCCCACCCCACCACCCACCCGAGGAGATGACCATGACCGCCGAGAACGACGACACCTTCGACCCGCCGTACGTCAAGGGCGCGGACGACGCCGCAGACACGCAGACGCAGCTCGACGACGAGATGGCGCAGATCAGCGCGCAGTACGAGGCCTCCGGGACGGTCGAGAACCAGCCCCGCCTGGACTACGCCCCGTACCGCAGCTCGATCCTGCGCCACCCCACCAAGGACCCGCGCCACACGGACCCGGAGACCATCGAGCTCTACGCCCCGGCCTTCGGCCAGCGGGACGTCCACCCCTTGGAGTCGGACCTGACCATCCAGGACGGCGGGGAGCCCATCGGCGAGCGGATCCGGATCTCGGGGCGCATCGTGGACGGCAGCGGCCGTCCGGTGCGCAACCAGCTCGTGGAGATCTGGCAGGCCAACGCGGCGGGGCGATACATCCACAAGCGGGACCAGCACCCGGCACCCATCGACCCGAACTTCACGGGCGTGGGCCGCTGCCTCACGGGGGACGACGGCTCGTACTCGTTCGTGACGATCAAGCCGGGGCCCTACCCGTGGAAGAACCACCTCAACGCGTGGCGTCCGGCGCACGTGCACTTCTCGCTGTTCGGAACGGACTTCACGCAGCGGATGATCACCCAGATGTACTTCCCCGGGGATCCGCTGTTCGCGCTGGACCCGATCTACCAGTCCATCGTGGACCCGAAGGCCCGCGACCGGCTCGTGGCCACCTACGACCACGACGTCTCCGAGCACGAGTGGCTGCTCGGCTACCGCTGGGACATCGTCCTGAGCGGCTCGAACCGGACCTGGACGGAGGACGACAGCAATGACTGAGAACACCGAGCGCCTGGTGCCCACACCCGGCCAGACCATCGGACCCTTCTACGGCTACGCGCTGCCCTACGAGGGCGGGGAGTTCCTGGTGCCGCTGTCGCACCCGGACGCCGTGCGCCTGCACGGGACCGTGTACGACGGCCACGGGGCCACGATCCCGGACGCGATGCTCGAGATCTGGCAGGCGGACGAGAACGGCAGGGTCTCGCAGGAGCCCGGGTCCCTCAAGCGCGACGGCTACACGTTCACCGGTTTCGGCCGGGTGGCCGTGGACAACGCGGGCCACTACGACTTCACCACGGTGAACCCCGGACCCACCGAGGCCGGCAAGGCGCCGTTCATCCTCATGACGGTCTTCGGGCGCGGTCTGCTCAACCGGCTGTTCACGCGGATCTACCTCCCCGAGGACACCGAGGCGCTCGCGAGCGACCCCCTGCTGAGCTCACTGTCCGAGGAGGAGCGCTCCACGCTGATCGCGGAACGGCTCGAGGACGGCTCGCTGCACTTCGACGTGCACCTGCAGGGTGAGCACGAGACCGTGTTCCTCTCCTACCCGGGCGACGAGTGATCGAGGCGGGTCTGCTGCTGCCCGGAGCGCACCGGGCCGCGGCCCTGGCCGACGACCGTGCCGTGGCCCGCGCGATCCTCCGGGTGGAGGACGCGTGGGTCACCGCCCAGTCCCGGACGGGGCTCGTGCCCGCCGCTGCCGCCGAGGCCGCGCACGCCGCGGTGGACCGGGTGCCGCTCGACGAGGCGTCACTCACCGAGCTGGCGGTCGCCTCCGAGGGAGGGGGCAACCCCGTGATCCCGCTGCTGGCGGCCTACCGCCGGGTGGTCGAGGAGGAGCACGGCCGTCCCCTGGGCGCAGTGCACGCCGGTCTGACGAGCCAGGACGTGATGGACACGACCCTGGCCCTCGTGGTCGAGGACGTGCGCGGCACCGTGTTGGACGGGCTTGACCGCACCGGGGACGCGCTCGCGGGCCTCGCGGTGCGTCACCGGGACACGGTCATGGTCGGGCGCACCCTGACCCAGCACGCCCTGCCGGTCTCCTTCGGTCTCAAGGCGGCGTCCTGGCTCGCGGGCGTGGACGACGCCGCGGACGACGTCGCCGCGCGCGCCCACCTGCCCGTCTCCTTCGGCGGGGCGGCCGGGACGCTCGCGGCCACCGTGGCACGCTGCACCCACCCCGGGGACTCCGGGCAACGGGCGTGGCAGCGGGTCCGGGAGCTGCTCGGGCACTGGGCGGAGGAGCTTGGACTCGAGCTGCCCGACGGCGTGTGGCACACCAACCGGGTGCCGGTGCTGCGGGCCGCGGGGAGCCTCGCGGAGACCACGGCGGCGCTGTCCCGGATGGCGAACGACGTCCTGACGATGTCGCGGCCCGAGGTCGGCGAGCTCCGGGAACCGGCCGCCGAGGGCCGAGGCGTGTCCTCGGCCATGCCGCAGAAGCAGAACCCCGTGCTGAGCGTGCTCCTCAAGCGCACGGGCATCGCGGCGCCGGCCCTGCTGGCCCAGGTGGTGGCAGGCGCGAGTGCCGCGGACGACGAGCGGCCGGACGGCGGCTGGCACGCCGAGTGGCCAGCGCTGCGCGAGCTCGCGGTGCTGACGGCCGCGGCGTCGTCGCACGCGGCCGAACTGGCCGAGGGGCTCACCGTCGGCGAGGAGCGCATGACCCGCAACCTGGCGGACGCCGGGACGGGCGTGATGGCCGAACGGCTGAACACCGCGCTGGCCCCCGTGCTGGGGGAGCGGGACGGGCGCAGTGCGAAGCAGCGCATCCAGGCTGCCGTGCGCGCCGAGCCGCAGGATCCGGACGCGCTCGCCGCCGCGCTCGCGGCTGAGGTGCGGACGGGTGAGGACGTGGAGCTGCCCGAGGGGGTGGCCGCCTCCGAGCTCACCGGCTGGATCCGCGGCCTGCTGGACCCGCGAGGATACCTGGGTGCGGCCCCGCAGCTGTGCGAGCGCGCCGCCGCCCGACACGACGAGAGGAAGAGACGATGACCGTTCCCGAACTCGGACTCGTGGAGTTCACGCGCCCGCAGGACCTCCCCGCGGACGCACCCCTCGTGGTGCTGGGCCCCGCGCTGGGCACCTCCGTGACGCACCTGTACGCGCCGCTCGTCCCCCTGCTCTCGGGCCGCTTCCACGTGGTCGGCTGGGATCTCCCCGGCCACGGCGTGAGCGCCCCGACGCAGGAGTTCACGGTGGCCGAGCTCGCCGAGGGCGTGGAGCGCGCGGTCACGCAGCGCGTGGGGCCGGGGCCGTGGCACGCGATGGGGACCTCGATCGGCGGGGCCGTGGTGCAGCAGCAGCTCGCATCAGGCTCATCGCACCTGGAGTCCGCGACGCTCGTCGCCACGGCCGACTACTTCCCGGACCCGGCCTCCTGGCGCGAGCGCGCCGAGCTCGTGGCGAGCGCGGGCACCCCCACCCAGGTGGTCACGTGCGCGAAGGCCTGGTTCGCGGCCGACTTCCTGGCGCAGCACTCCGAGCTCTGCACGCCCCTGCTGCACGACCTCCAGGGCACCGACCGCTTCAGCTACGCGGCGGCGTGCCGGGCGCTCGCGGACTACGACCTGCGAGAGGAGACCGGCCCCGCTGCCGTGCCGAGCGCCGTCGTCACCGGCACCGAGGACGCCATGGTGGGGCCCGACGTCGCCCGGCCGCTCGCGCAGGCGCTGCGGGCGCGCTGCGAGATCGTCGACGGCGCCGCCCACCTGGTCCCCCTCGCGGCACCGGAGCTGCTCGAGCGGGTCCTCACGGACCTGGTCGCCGCCATGCGCTGACGCGCCGCACCCCCGCCCGCGCAGCGACCCGCGGCACTGCGACCCCGCGGCACTGTGAACCCGCGCGCCGACCCAGCACACGCCGACGCGCCGCGCAGCGACCCTCGCGCACCAACCCCCACGAACCGGCCCGCCGCCCGCCCACCGACAGCAGAGCAGAGGACAGCATGAACCGACACCCCGAACGCACCGAGGCGCAGGCCCACGCGGACGGCATGACCGTGCGCCGCGAGGTCCTCACGGACGCCCACGTGGACCGCGCCGAGGCCGGCAAGACGGAGTTCACCGAGGACTTCCAGGACTTCATCTCGCGCTACGCGTGGGGCGAGATCTGGACCCGTCCAGGGCTGGACCGGCGGATGCGCAGCGCGTGCGTGCTCACGGCGCTGATCGCCGGGGCGCACTGGGAGGAGTTCGAGATGCACGTCAAGGCGGCGCTGCGCAACGGCCTGAGCACGGAGGAGATCAAGGAGGTTGTCATGCAGTCCGCGATCTACCTGTCCGTGCCCTCGGCCAACAACGCTTTCAAGCACGCGCAGAAGGCGCTGTCCGAGGTGCAGGACTGAGCCCTGTTCGCCACGCGAACAAGTGTTCACATGGCGATCACCTCCCCCTAGGCTGGTGACCAGCATCCGGGGGCGCGGTACCGCGCCCCCGCACCCGCCGGTCCCGGCCGGTCGAACTCCCACGGTGAGGATCCCCATGAACCAGGCCTACGTGTACGACGCAGTGCGGACCCCGTTCGGCAAACTCGGCGGCGCGCTGTCGGGCCACCGCCCGGACGACCTCGCGGCGCTCGTGGTGCGCACCCTCGTGGAGCGCGCGCCCGCCCTGGACCCGGCGGCCATCGACGAGGTGTACCTCGGCAACGCGAACGGGGCGGGGGAGGAGAACCGCAACGTGGCCCGCATGGCCACCCTGCTCGCGGGCCTGCCCGTGAGCGTCCCCGGCGCCACCGTCAACAGGCTGTGCGGCTCGTCCCTGGACGCCGCGATGATCGCCTCCCGCCAGATCGAGGTGGGGGAGGGGGACGTGCTGCTCGTGGGCGGCGTCGAGTCCATGTCCCGCGCCCCGTGGGTGCTGCCCAAGACGGAACGCCCGTTCCCCATGCAGAACCTCGAGCTGGCCAACACCACGCTGGGCTGGCGCCTGGTGAATCCCGAGATGCCGGACGAGTGGACCGTCTCGCTCGGTGAGGCCACCGAGCAGCTGCGCGAGAAGCACGGCATCACCCGCGAGGAGCAGGACGAGTTCGCCGCGCGCTCCCACCGGCTGGCCGCGAAGGCCTGGGACGAAGGGCGCTACGACGACCTCACCGTCCATGTGCCACCCGTCAGCAGGAAGGGCGTGGAGCTCACCCGGGACGAGACCATCCGCCCGGACTCCACGCCGGAGTCCCTGGCGGGGCTGCGCACGGTCTTCCGCACCGGCGAGAACGCCACGGTCACGGCGGGCAACTCCTCGCCCATGAACGACGGCGCGTCCGCGGTGTGGCTCGGCAGCGAACGCGGTGCCGAGCTGCTGGGCAGGCAGCCCATCGCCCGGATCGCGGGGCGCGGCGCCGCGGCCAACGAGCCCCAGTTCTTCGGGGAGGCGCCGGTGCGCGCCGCGGAGACCGCGCTGCGACGGGCCGGGATCACGTGGGACGACGTCGCGGCGGTCGAGCTCAACGAGGCGTTCGCCGCGCAGTCCCTCGCCTGCCTGCGGCAGTGGGGCGTGGACCAGGAGATCGTCAACGCGTGGGGCGGTGCGATCGCCCTCGGCCACCCGCTGGGAGCCTCGGGCACCCGCGCGCTCGGCACCCTCGCGCGGCGGCTGCAGGAGTCCGGGCAGCGCTGGGGCGTTGCGAGCCTGTGCATCGGCGTGGGGCAGGGCCTCGCGGTGGTGCTCGAGAACCAGGACGCCCGGGGCTGAGGCCCCGGTTCGACAGACGGAGGGACAAGAGAACGTGCTCACCATTGCAGAGACGGCCGCGGAGGCCGTGGCGCCCGTCCACGACGGCGCGTGCGTGATGATCGGCGGCTTCGGGGTCGCGGGACAGCCCGTGGAGCTCATCGACGCCCTGATCGACAACGGGGCCACGGACCTGACCGTGGTCAGCAACAACGCCGGCAACGGGGACGTGGGGCTCGCGACCCTGATCCAGCTCGGGCGGGTGCGCAAGATCATCTGCTCCTTCCCCCGACAGTCCGACTCGTGGCACTTCGACGAGAAGTACCGGGCCGGGCAGATCGAGCTGGAGGTCGTCCCACAGGGAAACCTCGCCGAGCGCATCCGCGCGGCCGGGGCCGGGATCGGGGCGTTCTTCACGCCCACCGGCTACGGCACGCCGCTGGCGGAGGGCAAGGAGGTGCGGGAGCTGGACGGGCGGCGCCAGGTGCTCGAGTACCCGATCCACGCGGAATTCTCCCTGACCAAGGCGCTGCGGGCAGACCGGGCCGGCAACCTGGTCTACCGCAAGACCGCGCGAAACTTCGGCCCGGTCATGGCGGCGGCCGCCACGCACTCGATCGTGCAGGTGGACGGGGTCGTGGAGCGCGGTGCGATCGACCCGGAGGTCGTCGTGACCCCCGGGATCTACGTGGACACGGTGGTCCGCGTTGACCACCCCCGCCAGCAGGACCCCCGAGAGGAAGGTGCGGCATGAGCGTCCCGCAGACCAGCGACCACCCGTTGTCCCCCGAGGAGCTCGCGGAGGTCGTCGCGCGGGACATCCCCGCCGGCGCCTACGTGAACCTGGGGATCGGCCAGCCCACGCTGGTGTCCAACTACCTGGGCCCGGAGGACGACGTCACCCTGCACACCGAGAACGGCATGCTCGGCATGGGCGGTGAGGCCCACGGGGACGAGGTGGACCCGGACCTCATCAACGCCGGCAAGATTCCGGTGGTGGAGACCGCGGGGTGCTCGTACTTCCACCACGCGGACTCCTTCGCCATGATGCGCGGCGGGCACCTGGACTGCTGCGTCCTGGGCGCGTTCCAGGTGGACCGCCACGGCAACCTGGCCAACTGGCACACGGGCAAGCCGGATGCGATCCCCGCCGTGGGTGGTGCCATGGACCTCGCCACCGGCGCCAAGCAGACGTTCGTGATGATGACCCTGAAGTCCAAGAACGGGCAGTCCAAGCTCGTGGAGCAGTGCACCATGCCGCTCACGGGGGTGGGGTGCGTGTCCCGCGTCTACACCGACCTCGGGGTCTTCGTGGTCGAGGACGGCCGGATCGTGGTGCGCGAGACGTTCGGCGTGGGCTACGACGAGCTGGTCGAGCAGCTGGACGTCGAACTCACCCCCGCGCAGTGACCGTCCCGCCCAGCGACCGTTCCACCGAGGAGCCGAGGAGGACGGACGTGACCGCGGACGACGGCGCCCGGGCCGTTCCCGGGGACGGCTTCGTGCAGTCCCTCGCGCGGGGGCTCACGGTGATCGCGGCCTTCGACGCCGAGCACCCGGTCATGAGCCTGTCCGAGGTCGCGCGCCGCACGGAGCTGACCCGCGCCACGGCCCGCCGGTTCCTGCTGACGCTGGAGACGCTCGGCTACGTGCGCAGCGACGGCCGCGGCTTCGAGCTGACCCCCAAGGTGCTCGGCCTCGGCTACGCCTACCTCAGCGCCCTGTCGCTGCCCCAGCTCGCGCAGCCCCACCTGCGGGCCCTATCGGCGGAGCTGGGGGAGTCCACGTCCCTGTCCGTGCTCGACGGCGCGGAGATCGTCTACGTGGCGCGGGTTGCCACGCAGAGCATCATGAGCGTGAGCATCGCCGTGGGCACACGGCTGCCCGCCTACGCCACCTCCATGGGCCGCGTGCTGCTCGCCGGACTGCCGCCGCGGGAGCTGATGGCACACCTCGAGGCGGTCGAGCCGCAGCACCTCACCCCTCGCACCCTCACGGACCGGGAGCAGCTGGGGGCGCAGATCGCCGCAGTGCGGCGCGCCGGCTGGGCGGTCGTGGACCAGGAGCTCGAGATGGGGCTGCGCTCCGTGGCGGTGCCGGTCACGGATGCGCGGGGCACGGTGGTCGCCGCGGTCAACGCCTCCATGCGCGTGGGACTCGGCACCGGCGCCGTCGAGAAGCCCGACGAGCGCGTGGTCCCGGCACTGCAGCGCTGCGCACGGGCACTGTCCGCGGACGTCGCGGCGTCGGGACACACCGGTTTCCCCTCCGGTGGGGGAAGCTGATACGCTAGGCCAGAATTGCTCGATTCCGGGCGATCTGCAATGAGATGGCACTTTGGACCCTGTCCACTGGTACGCACCTTGTACCTAGATGCCATCTTTAGTCATGCTCACGCACCGTTTCCGGCCTCAAGGGTCCGCGCGGCACGGGCATGGCGCCCGGAATCACCGTCCCGTCACCTGCGGGTCCGGCACACACCGGGTCCCGCTCCACCAGGAGGCACTGTGCCAACTATCCAGCAACTGGTCCGCAAGGGCCGGCACTCCAAGGTCGTGAAGACCAAGGCTCCCGCGCTCAAGGGCAACCCCATGAAGCGCGGCGTCTGCACCCGCGTCTTCACCACGACCCCCAAGAAGCCGAACTCGGCGCTGCGCAAGGTCGCCCGTGTGAAGCTCAACGGCGGCGTCGAAGTCACCGCCTACATCCCCGGCGAGGGCCACAACCTGCAGGAGCACTCCATCGTGCTCGTGCGCGGCGGTCGTGTGAAGGACCTGCCCGGTGTTCGCTACAAGATCGTGCGCGGCGCGCTCGACACCCAGGGTGTCAAGGGCCGCCAGCAGGCCCGCTCCCGCTACGGCGCCAAGAAGGAGAAGAAGTAATGCCTCGTAAAGGTCCCGCTCCCAAGCGCCCCCTCGTCGTCGATCCCGTCTACGGCTCGCCCGTGGTCACGCAGCTGATCAACAAGGTCCTGCAGGACGGCAAGAAGTCCACCGCCGAGCGCATCGTCTACGGTGCCCTCGAGGGTGTGCGCAACAAGACCAACTCCGATCCCGTGGCCACCCTGAAGAAGGCGCTGGAGAACGTGAAGCCGGCCCTCGAGGTCCGCTCCCGTCGTGTCGGCGGCGCCACCTACCAGGTGCCGGTCGAGGTCAAGGCGGGCCGCGCCCAGGCGCTGTCCCTGCGCTGGCTCGTGGGCTACTCCAAGGCGCGTCGTGAGAACACCATGACCGAGCGTCTGCAGAACGAGATCCTCGACGCCTCCAACGGCCTCGGTGCCGCTGTGAAGCGCCGCGAGGACACCCACAAGATGGCCGAATCCAACAAGGCCTTCGCCCACTACCGCTGGTAAAATTCGGTAGTCCTGTCGGCCCCGCCCAGGGCGGGGCCGACACCAGGGCCCGGCACCACCTTTTACGAAGGGAACCATCGTGGCACTCGACGTGCTTACCGACCTCAAGAAGGTCCGCAATATCGGCATCATGGCTCACATCGATGCCGGTAAGACCACGACCACCGAACGAATCCTGTTCTACACGGGCATCAACCACAAGCTCGGCGAAACGCACGACGGTGCATCCACGATGGACTGGATGGCTCAGGAGCAGGAACGCGGCATCACCATCACGTCCGCCGCGACCTCGTGCTACTGGCACGACTACCAGATCAACATCATCGACACCCCGGGCCACGTGGACTTCACGGTCGAGGTCGAGCGCTCCCTGCGCGTGCTCGACGGCGCCGTGGCGGTCTTCGACGGCAAGGAGGGCGTGGAGCCCCAGTCCGAGACCGTGTGGCGCCAGGCCGACAAGTACGAAGTGCCCCGCATCTGCTTCGTCAACAAGATGGACAAGCTGGGCGCGGACTTCTACTTCACCGTGGACACCATCAAGTCCCGCCTGGGCGCGACCCCGCTCGTGCTGCAGCTGCCGATCGGTGCCGAGAACGACTTCGTGGGCGTCATCGACCTGGTGACCATGAAGGCTCTCGTGTGGGAGGGCGACTCCAAGGGTGACGTCTCCCTGGGCGCCAAGTACGAGACGCGCGAGATCCCCGAGGACCTCAAGGACCGCGCGGACGACTACCGCAACCAGCTCGTCGAGGCCGTCGCGGAGGCGGACGACGTCCTCATGGAGAAGTACCTCGGCGGCGAGGAGCTCACCGAGGACGAGATCAAGACCGGCATCCGCAAGCTGACGATCAACTCCCAGGCCTACCCCGTGCTGTGCGGCTCGGCGTTCAAGAACCGCGGCGTGCAGCCCATGCTCGACGCCGTGGTGGACTACCTGCCCTCCCCGCTCGACGTGGAGGACGTGCAGGGTCACGCCGTCAACGACGAGGAAGAGGTCATGACCCGCACCGCGGACGCCAACGGCCCCTTCGCGGCGCTGGCGTTCAAGGTCGCCTCGCACCCGTTCTACGGCCAGCTCACGTACATCCGCGTGTACTCCGGCAAGGCCAAGGCCGGCGAGCAGGTCATGAACTCCACCAAGGGCAAGCGCGAGCGCATCGGCAAGCTCTTCCAGATGCACTCCAACAAGGAGAACCCGGTGGACGAGATCTCCGCCGGTCACATCTACGCCGCGATCGGCCTGAAGGACACCACCACCGGTGACACCCTCTCGGACCCGAACAACCAGATCGTGCTGGAGTCCATGAGCTTCCCCGCTCCCGTGATCTTCGTGGCCATCGAGCCGAAGACCAAGGGCGACCAGGAGAAGCTGTCCACCGCCATCCAGAAGCTCTCCGCAGAGGATCCCACCTTCACGGTGTCCCTCAACGACGAGACCGGCCAGACCGAGATCGGCGGCATGGGCGAGCTGCACCTGGACATCCTGGTGGACCGCATGAAGCGCGAGTTCAAGGTCGAGGCCAACGTGGGCAAGCCCCAGGTGGCCTACCGCGAGACGATCAAGAAGGCCGTCGAGAAGGTCGACTACACCCACAAGAAGCAGACCGGTGGTTCCGGCCAGTTCGCCAAGGTGCAGGTCTCCTTCGAGCCGCTTCCGCTGGACGCCGAGGAGCTGTACGAGTTCGACAACGCCGTGACCGGTGGTCGCGTGCCGCGCGAGTACATCCCCTCCGTGGACCACGGCATCCAGGACGCCATGCAGCTCGGCATCCTGGCCGGCTACCCGGTCGTGGGCGTCAAGGCCACGCTGGTGGACGGCGCCTACCACGACGTCGACTCCTCGGAGATGGCGTTCAAGATCGCCGGCTCCATGGTCTTCAAGGAAGGCGCCCGCCGCGCCAACCCGGTCCTGCTCGAGCCGCTGATGGCCGTCGAGG
Source organism: Kocuria sp. HSID17590 (assembly GCF_003989485.1). NCBI lineage: Bacteria > Bacillati > Actinomycetota > Actinomycetes > Micrococcales > Micrococcaceae > Kocuria > Kocuria sp. HSID17590. Next base: position 34,322 of record NZ_RBMB01000021.1, read on the forward strand.
TGCGCACGCCCGAGGAGTACATGGGCGACGTCATCGGCGACCTCAACTCCCGCCGTGGCCAGATCCAGTCCATGGAGGACGTCACGGGCGTCAAGCTCGTCTCGGCGCTCGTGCCGCTGTCCGAGATGTTCGGCTACATCGGCGACCTGCGGTCCAAGACCCAGGGCCGCGCCGTGTACTCGATGCAGTTCGACAGCTACTCGGAGGTTCCCAAGGCCGTGGCCGAGGAGATCATCCAGAAGAACCGCGGCGAGTGATCCACCGGGGTTCGCCCCTGCAATTTCAGTAAATTCGTAATCCAGAAGTAGACTTGCACAGGTTTCGACATGCGCAGCGCTTGCCGCGCTGTGGTCTTACGCTCCGTGGTCCGGAGCAGTCGAGCAAGTCTCACCTCAATGTTCTAGGAGGAACACACCATGGCGAAGGCCAAGTTCGAGCGCAACAAGCCGCACCTCAACATTGGCACCATCGGCCACGTTGACCACGGCAAGACCACGCTCACCGCTGCGATCTCCAAGGTCCTGGCCGACAAGTACCCGGACGTCAACGAGCTGCGCGACTTCGGTGCCATCGACTCCGCCCCGGAGGAGAAGCAGCGCGGCATCACGATCAACATCGCGCACATCGAGTACCAGACCGACAAGCGCCACTACGCCCACGTGGACGCCCCCGGTCACGCGGACTACGTGAAGAACATGATCACCGGTGCCGCTCAGATGGACGGCGCGATCCTCGTGGTCGCCGCCACCGACGGCCCCATGGCCCAGACCCGCGAGCACGTCCTGCTCGCCCGCCAGGTGGGCGTTCCCTACCTGCTGGTCGCGCTGAACAAGTCCGACATGGTCGACGACGAAGAGCTGCTCGACCTCGTCGAGATGGAGGTCCGCGAGCTGCTGTCGGACCAGGGCTTCGACGGTGACAACGCCCCCGTGGTGCGCGTCTCCGCTCTGAAGGCGCTCGAGGGCGACCCCCAGTGGGTCAAGTCCGTCGAGGACCTCATGGAGGCCGTGGACGAGAACGTGCCGGACCCCGTCCGCGACACCGACAAGCCCTTCCTCATGCCCATCGAGGACGTCTTCACGATCACCGGTCGTGGCACCGTCGTGACGGGTCGCGCCGAGCGCGGCACGCTGCCGATCAACTCCGAGGTCGAGATCGTGGGCATCCGCCCCGTGCAGAAGACCACGGTCACCGGCATCGAGATGTTCCACAAGCAGATGGACGAGGCCATGGCGGGCGAGAACTGCGGCCTGCTGCTGCGCGGTCTCAAGCGTGACGACGTCGAGCGCGGCCAGGTCGTGTGCAAGCCGGGTTCCATCACCCCGCACACCGACTTCGAGGCCAACGTCTACATCCTGTCCAAGGAAGAGGGCGGGCGTCACAACCCGTTCTACTCGAACTACCGCCCGCAGTTCTACTTCCGCACCACGGACGTCACCGGCGTCATCACGCTGCCCGAGGGCACCGAGATGGTCATGCCCGGCGACAACACCGAGATGACGGTCGAGCTCATCCAGCCGATCGCCATGGAGGAGGGCCTCGGCTTCGCCATCCGTGAGGGTGGCCGCACCGTGGGCTCGGGCCGCGTCACCAAGATCATCAAGTAATTTCCCGATGATCACCGGGTGAGGCGCTGAGCCGAACCCTCCAGTGCCCCGCACTCCTTCGGGAGGGCGGGGCACTGTCGTGTCCGGCCGTCGCGCCCGCGTTTGCGCCGGCACCGCGTTCTCTGGCAGAATGGTCGCTGTTGTTCGCTCAGCGGCGCGAGAAATCGCGCGCTCAGCACGAACAGAGGTCCAACGCGAGAACCGGGTGCGGAGCAGGTGTGCAGCCGAAGCAAACGCACTGCACCGACGTCCGCGCGACCGCGCCGCGAACAATCAGTATTCACCGGCACCGCGTCAATGTGTGTGGACTCGGCCGCGTCGCCCAGCGCGACACGCCCGAGTTCGGGTGCCGGAGCTCCGACAGGGTGAGGAACCCGGACACGGTCCGGATTCAGTCTGTGCGGGGCGGCGGCAGAGACCGCCGAGCACAAGGAGTCCTGGACTCCATACAGGGAAGTACTTGAAGAAAGAGAGTCACGACGCCATGGCGGGACAAAAAATCCGCATCCGGCTGAAGTCCTATGACCACGAGGTCATCGACGTCTCGGCCCGGAAGATCGTTGAGACGGTGACGCGCGCAGGTGCAACGGTGGTGGGACCCGTCCCGCTGCCGACCGAGAAGAACGTGTACTGCGTCATCCGCTCGCCGCACAAGTACAAGGACAGCCGTGAGCATTTCGAGATGCGCACCCACAAGCGGCTGATCGACATCATCGACCCCACTCCCAAGGCCGTCGACTCGCTCATGCGTCTCGACCTGCCGGCTGACGTGAACATCGAAATCAAGCTGTAAAAAGGATCGCACCCCAATGACTACCACTTTCGAACGCCAGATGAAGGGCCTGCTGGGCATCAAGCTCGGCATGACCCAGGTCTGGGACGAGAACGGGAAGTTCGTGCCGGTGACCGTGGTCAAGGCCGACTCCAACGTCGTGACGCAGCTGCGCAACGAGGACAAGGACGGCTACAACGCCGTTCAGATCGGCTTCGGTGCGATCGATCCCCGCAAGGTGACCAAGCCCCTGGCCGGTCACTTCGCCGCCGCAGGCGTGACGCCCCGCCGCCACGTCGTCGAGCTTCGTACTTCCGACGCCGCCGACTACGAGCTCGGGCAGGAACTGTCCGTGGAGCTCTTCGAGTCCGGCGCCAAGGTCGACGTCGTCGGCACCACCAAGGGCAAGGGCACCGCCGGCGTCATGAAGCGTCACGGCTTCTCCGGCGTGGGCGCCTCCCACGGTGCACACAAGAACCACCGCAAGCCGGGTTCCATCGGCGGCGCGTCGTACCCCGCACGCGTGTTCAAGGGCATGCGCATGGCTGGCCGGATGGGCAACGCCCGTCACACGACCATGAACCTGACCGTGCACGCGGTCGACGCCGAGAACTCCCTGCTGCTCATCAAGGGCGCCCTGCCGGGCCCCAAGGGATCGGTCGTCCTCGTCCGTTCCTCCGTGAAGGGAGCTTGATACTCATGGCAACTGAAACCGTCAACGTCGAGCTGCCCGCTGAGATCTTCGACGCCCAGACCAATGTGGCTCTGCTGCACCAGGTCGTCGTCGCCCAGCTGGCCGCCGCCCGCCAGGGCACGCACAAGACCAAAACCCGCGCCGAGGTCTCGGGCGCAGGTCGCAAGCCGTTCAAGCAGAAGGGCACCGGCCGGGCTCGTCAGGGCTCCATCCGCGCCCCTCACATGACCGGCGGTGGCGTGGTGCACGGCCCCACGCCGCGTGACTACTCCCAGCGCACGCCCAAGAAGATGAAGGCCGCCGCCCTGCGCGGTGCCCTCTCGGACCGGGCTCGCAACGGCCGCATCCACGTGGTGGCCGATCTCGTGAGCGGCGAGCAGCCGTCCACGAAGGCCGCCAAGGAGGCGCTGCGTTTGATCTCCGAGCGCAAGAACCTGCTGGTGGTGCTGGGCCGCGGCGAGGACACCGCCGCGCTGTCCGTGCGCAACCTGGTCGAGGTGCACGCCGTGTACGCCGACCAGCTCAACACGTACGACGTGCTCGTCTCGGACGACGTGGTCTTCACCAAGGCCGCATACGACTCGTTCGTCGCAGCTGCGTCCGGTAGCAAGCAGGAGGACGCGAAGTGAGCGCCATCTACAACAAGGACCCGCGTGACGTCATCATCCGTCCCGTGGTCTCCGAGAAGTCCTACGGTCTGATCGACGAGGGCAAGTACACCTTCCAGGTGGACCCCTCGGCCAACAAGACCGAGATCAAGTTCGCGATCGAGCACATCTTCGGTGTCAAGGTCGCGTCCGTGAACACTCTCAACCGTCCCGGCAAGCGCAAGCGCACGCGCTTCGGCTGGGGAACGCGCAAGGCCACCAAGCGTGCCGTCGTGTCCCTCCGGGAAGGCTCCATCGACATCTTCGGCGGTCCGCTCTCCTGAGCGGAGACCACTTTAACGAGGAACTCAAAACATGGCTATCCGTAAGCACAAGCCGACAACCCCGGGCCGTCGCGGCTCGTCGGTGTCGGACTTCGTAGAAATCACGCGCACCACGCCCGAGAAGTCCCTGGTGCGTCCCCTGCCCAAGAAGGGCGGCCGCAACAACACGGGTCGCATCACCACCCGTCACAAGGGCGGTGGGCACAAGCGCCAGTACCGCGTGATCGACTTCCGTCGTCACGACAAGGACGGCGTGGACGCCAAGGTCGCGCACATCGAGTACGACCCGAACCGCACGGCTCGCATCGCGCTGCTGCACTACGTGGACGGCACGAAGCGCTACATCATCGCGCCGAACCGCATGAAGCAGGGCGACGTCGTGGAGTCCGGCCCCAACGCGGACATCAAGCCCGGCAACAACCTGCCGCTGCGCAACATCCCGGTGGGCACCGTGCTGCACGCCGTGGAACTGCGCCCGGGCGGGGGAGCCAAGCTGGCTCGTTCCGCCGGTGCCTCCGTCCAGCTCGTCGCCCGTGAGGGCAAGTACGGCCAGCTGCGCCTGCCCTCCGGCGAGATCCGCAACGTGGACGTGCGCTGCCGCGCAACGATCGGCGAGGTCGGCAACGCCGAGCAGTCGAACATCAACTGGGGCAAGGCCGGCCGCAACCGCTGGAAGGGCGTCCGCCCGACCGTCCGCGGTGTGGTCATGAACCCCGTGGACCACCCGCACGGTGGTGGCGAGGGCAAGACCTCCGGTGGTCGTCACCCGGTCAACCCCAACGGCAAGCCCGAGGGACGCACGCGTCGCCCCAACAAGGAAAGCGACAAGCTCATCGTGCGTCGTCGTCGTACCGGCAAGAACAAGCGCTAAGGAGCCTGACTAATGCCACGCAGCCTCAAGAAGGGCCCTTTCGTCGATCAGCACCTCTTCGTGAAGGTCGCCAAGGAGAACGAGAAGGGCACCAAGAACGTCATCAAGACGTGGTCCCGCCGCTCGATGATCGTGCCCGACATGCTCGGCCACACGATCGCCGTGCACGACGGACGCAAGCATGTCCCGGTGTTCATCACTGAGTCGATGGTCGGGCACAAGCTCGGCGAATTCGCCCCCACCCGCACGTTCCGCGGCCATGTGAAGGACGACAAGAAGGGCAAGCGTCGCTGACCCCTCGGGGTGAGAACGCTGCACTTCTTCGACAAGACGAGAGAAGGAAAGCAATGGAAGCCAAGGCATCTGCGCGCTACATCCGCGTGACGCCTATGAAGGCCCGGCGCGTCGTCAACCTGATTCGTGGCCAGCAGGCGAATGAGGCATTGGCGATTCTGAAGTTTGCCCCCCAGGCAGCTTCCGAGCCGGTGTTCAAGGTGCTCGAATCCGCCGTGGCGAACGCCCGGCAGAAGGCCGACCGCGAGGGTCTCGCGTTCAAGCCGGAAGACCTCGTGGTCTCCGCGGCCTTCGTGGACGAGGGTCCGACCATGAAGCGGTTCCAGCCGCGTGCCCAGGGCCGTGCGTACCGCATCAACAAGCGCACGAGCCACGTGACCGTGGTCGTGGCGACCCCGGAGAAGGAGGAGGTCCGCTAAGTGGGACAGAAAATCAACCCCAACGGATTCCGTCTGGGCATCACCACCGACCACGTCTCGCACTGGTACGCGGACTCCAACCAGCCGGGTCAGCGCTACAAGGACTACATCCGCGAGGACGTGAAGATCCGCGAGCTCATGTCGAAGGGCATGGACCGCGCCGGCATCTCCAAGGTCGAGATCGAGCGCACCCGTGACCGTGTCCGCGTGGACATCCACACGGCACGCCCGGGCATCGTCATCGGCCGCCGCGGCGCCGAGGCGGACCGCATCCGCGGTGAGCTCGAGAAGCTCACGGGCAAGCAGATCCAGCTGAACATCCTCGAGGTCAAGAACCCCGAGATCGATGCGCAGCTCGTGGCCCAGGGTGTCGCCGAGCAGCTGGCCTCGCGTGTCGCGTTCCGTCGCGCCATGAAGAAGGCCATCCAGTCCGCGCAGCGTGCGGGCGCCAAGGGCATCCGCATCCAGTGCGCCGGCCGTCTCGGCGGCGCGGAGATGTCCCGCTCGGAGTTCTACCGCGAAGGCCGTGTGCCCCTGCACACCCTGCGCGCGAACATCGACTACGGGTTCTTCGAGGCCAAGACCACCTTCGGCCGCATCGGCGTGAAGGTCTGGATCTACAAGGGCGACCTGACCGACAAGGAACTGGCTGCCCAGCAGGCCGCTGCTCCGTCCTCACGCGGACGCAACGACCGTCGCGGTGGCGGCGGTGCCGGCGAGCGTCGTCGTCGCCCGAATGACCGTAACGACCGTGGCGGACGCCGTGAGCGCGACTCCGCCGCAGCCCCGCAGCAGAACAGCGCTGCGGAGGCCAACAACGCAGAGGGTGGTAAGTAATGCTCATCCCACGTCGTGTGAAGTTCCGCAAGCAGCACCACCCGCGCCGTCGGGGAGAGGCCAAGGGCGGAACCCGAGTCACGTTCGGTGAGTGGGGCATCCAGGCTCTGAGCCCGGCGTACGTCACGAACCGTCAGATCGAGGCCGCGCGTATCGCCATGACCCGCCACATCAAGCGTGGCGGCAAGGTCTGGATCAACATCTACCCGGACCGTCCCCTGACCAAGAAGCCCGCCGAGACCCGCATGGGTTCCGGTAAGGGTTCCCCCGAGTGGTGGATCGCCAACGTCAAGCCCGGACGCATCATGTTCGAGATCTCCGGCGTGAGCGAGGAAGTGGCCCGTGAGGCGCTGCGCCTGGCAATCCACAAGCTCCCGATGAAGGCACGCATCGTGCGTCGCGAAGGCGGTGAATGATCAATGGCTATTGGATCCAAGGATCTGAACATGGACAACCTCGCGGCTCTTGACACCGGTGCCCTCACCGACCAGCTGCGCAAGTCCAAGGAAGAGCTGTTCAACCTGCGCTTCCAGGCGGCCACCGGCCAGCTCGAGAGCAACGGCAAGCTGAAGTCCGTCAAGCGAGACATCGCCCGGATCTACACCGTGCTGCGCGAGCGTGAGCTCGGGATCCGTGAGGACGTGGCGCCGGCTGCTGAGAAGACCGAGAAGAAGGCCTCGAAGAAGGCTGCCAAGTCCGAGGGTGATGCCAAGTGAGCGAGCAGGTCAACAACGAGACGGCTGCGGCCGAGCGCGGTGACCGCAAGTCCCGCCGGGGCTACGTGGTCTCCGACAAGATGGACAAGACCGTGGTGGTCCAGGTCGAGGACCGCGTGAAGCACGCGCTCTACGGCAAGGTCCTGCGCAAGTCCAAGCGCGTGAAGGCCCACGACGAGGAGAACTCCTGCGGCGTCGGCGACCTCGTGCGCATTGCCGAGACCCGTCCGCTGTCCGCCAACAAGAACTGGCGGATCGTGGAGATCATCGAGAAGGCCAAGTAAGACCTTCGCGATGCGAGTTTGATCGAGGGCCCCGTTCCGGTTCACGCCGGGGCGGGGCCTTCGGCGTACCCGGGGGCGGCGTGCCGGCCCTCACCGCCCACGCCCGCGCCTGACAGGAGAGTCCCCCGTGAACCAGCAGAACACGCCGGAGCCGCAGGGGCGACGTCGCCCGCCCAAGGTGCCGCGCCCCGGTCCGGTCCCCAGGGCGGACGGTCCGTCCGTGCTCGCCTGGGAGGCCGCCCTCACGTCGGGCGACTTCCGTGATGTGGCGGCGGCGCGCCGGGAGGTCGAGGCCGCCCTCGCCCAGGGGACACCGCTGTGCGAACCCGCCGCCCCCGCCGCGAACGGTGACCCTCGGCAGTTCGTGACGTTCCTCTACCACGACGACGCCGCGGAGGTGCTGCTGTTCGTCAACCGGCTCACGGACGAGTCCCACCTGGAAAACTCGCTCATGCGGCGGCTGCCCGGCACGGACGTGTGGCACATCGGCTACCTCATGGAAACCACCTGGCGTGCGTCCTACTGCTTCCTCACCGCCCGCCGGGGCGCAGCGGCACCCTGGCGTGACGCCGCGGACCACGTGGACCTGCGCGCCGCCCTGGACGGGGGAAAGGCGGATCCCCGCAACCCGTCGTGGTGCCCGGGCCGCGGGGGACGGCGCCTCGGCGTCGTCGCCCTCGAGGACGCACCGGTGTCCCCGTGGCCGGTGCGGCCCGATCCCACCGCGACGGGTCCGCAGTGGCTCGCCGCGCCCGGAGGCCACCGCGTCACGGTCGCGTCCTGCGGCGTGGCGGCGGGCGACTCGGCGCGCACGGCACCGGTGGTGCTGCTCTTCGACGGGGAGGTCTGGTGGGAGCACGGTGTCGTGGCGGCGGTCCGCGCGGCGGTCGCCGACGGTGCCCTGCAGCCGGTGCACCTGGTCCTGCTGGACTCCGGGGGCACCGAGCGGCGGTGGGCGGAGCTCGACGGCAGGGGCGGGATCGAGGACGTGGTGGCGGACGAGCTGCTGCCGTGGCTCGCCCAGCGCCTGGCGTGGGAACCGGACCCGCGGCGCGTGGCCGTGGCGGGCCAGAGCCTGGGCGGGCTCTCCGCGCTCCTGTGCGCGCTGCGCCGCCCGGACGCCGTGGGTGCCGCCGCGTCCCAGTCGGCGTCCCTGTGGCAGCCGTACCCCATGGACGTGCTGCGGTCCCTGGCCGCGACCGACGGCGCCCGGGCACTGGCGGGCGCACGGATCGTGCTGGAGGCGGGGGAGCAGGAGTGGGTGCTCACCGGTCCGCACGACGAGTTCGCCGCGGAGCTCGCCCGCACTCCGGCCCAGCTGCGCTACCAGCGCTTCAACGGGGGCCACGACTACGCCTGCTGGCGGGAGGCACTGGTGCCCGCCCTCGTGGAACTCTTCCCCGGAGGCCGGCCGGTTGGTGATCCGCCCGGAAGCGCGGTAGAGTAGGCCGGTACGCGTGTCGACGCACGTGTGCTCTCACTCTGACTTCGACCCTGCTGAGTCAGAATCACGTCCCACGTCGTGCACCTTGAGTGCACGGGACGGAAGCAAGCCGCCGCGGTTCACCGCGGCCCGCTCCGCGGCGCCCGGCGTCGCGAAGGCTGCACATCTTGCTCGTTGATTCTGCGCGAGGCGCGAATCCGAGGGGAGCAGCACGGTGGAGTGATCCACCCGAACACGTGCGATCGTCGACCGCGTGCAAACTCCGCACACGCCCCGGGCCCCTCCTACGGCCACGGGGGCCACCGTGACGCGGAGCGTTCACACGACCACCGTTCCGCAAGGCTCGACATTCAGCAGGTTTGGATGAGAACCGGCGCGACGACAGGAGTATTCAGTGATTCAGCAGGAATCGCGGCTGCGGGTTGCCGACAACACGGGTGCGAAGGAAATTCTCACCATCCGTGTGCTCGGTGGATCCGGACGCCGTTACGCAGGCATTGGTGACGTCATCGTCGCCACCGTCAAGGACGCCATCCCCGGCGGCAACGTCAAGAAGGGCGACGTTGTCAAGGCGGTTGTGGTCCGTACCAAGAAGCAGAGGCGCCGTCCCGACGGTTCCTACATCCGTTTCGACGAGAACGCCGCAGTGATCTTGAAGAACGACGGGGACCCCCGCGGCACGCGCATCTTCGGCCCCGTGGGCCGCGAGCTGCGCGACAAGAAGTTCATGAAGATCGTCTCGCTGGCTCCGGAGGTGCTCTGACATGACTAAGTTCAAGATCAAGACCGGCGACCTCGTGCAGGTCATCACCGGCAAGAACAAGGGCGAGCAGGGCAAGGTTCTGCGCGTGAACACCGAGACCTCCCGCGTGGTGGTCGAGGGTGTCAACGTGGTGACCAAGCACAAGCGCGCCAACGCCCAGGGCGAAGCCGGCGGCCTCGTCAAGGTCGAGGCTCCGATCCACATCTCCAACGTGATGCTCGTGGATCCCGAGACCGGCAAGCCGACCCGTGTGGGCTACCGCACCGAGACCGTGGAGCGCAACGGCAAGCAGAAGACCGTGCGCGTCCGCGTGTCCAAGAGCACCGGCAAGGATCTGTGATGAGCGAAACGACCGAAACCAAGTTCACCCCCCGGTTCAAGACCAAGTACCAGGAGACCGTGGCCCCGGCCCTTCAGGAGCAGTTCGGCTACTCGAACGTCATGGAGATGCCGCGCGTGGTCAAGGTCGTGGTCAACATGGGTCTGGGCGAGGCGGCCAAGGACTCCAAGCTGGTGGACAACGCCATCAAGGACCTCACCGCCATCACCGGCCAGAAGCCCGTGGTCAACCGTGCCAAGAAGTCCATCGCCCAGTTCAAGCTGCGCGAGGGAATGCCCATCGGCGCCCACGTCACCATGCGTGGCGACCGCATGTGGGAGTTCCTGGACCGCCTGGTCACGCTCGCGCTGCCGCGCATCCGTGACTTCCGCGGCCTCTCGGACCGTCACTTCGACGGCCACGGCAACTACACCTTCGGCCTGACGGAACAGTCCATGTTCCACGAGATCGACCAGGACCGGATCGACCGCGTGCGCGGCATGGACATCACCGTGGTCACCTCCGCCAAGACCGACGACGAAGGCCGTGCGCTGCTCAAGGCACTCGGCTTCCCGTTCAAGACCAACTAATTCCATCGACGCCAGAAGGTCCCTGCGGGCTGCAACCGGCAGGGAAACCGTGGCGAGGAAGGGCTGAAGCCCACATGACAATGACAGATCCCGTCGCAGACATGCTGACGCGTCTGCGCAACGCGAACTCCGCCTACCACGACACCGTGAGCATGCCGTACTCCAAGCTGAAGGCTCGGATTGCGGAGATCCTCAAGGCCGAGGGCTACATCGCGGACTGGAGCGAGGAACCCGCGCGGGTCGGCAAGACGCTGACCCTGTCGCTGAAGTTCGGCTCCAACCGTGAGCGCTCGATCGCCGGTGTCCGCCGCATCTCCAAGCCGGGGCTGCGCGTGTACGCGAAGTCCACGAACCTCCCCAAGGTGTTCGGCGGCCTCGGCATCGCGATCCTCTCCACGTCCTCCGGACTGCTGACTGACAAGCAGGCCGGGAAGAAGGGCGTGGGCGGGGAAGTCCTCGCGTACGTCTGGTAACCGGTAGCACAGAAGAAGAAAGGAAGAAGACATGTCACGTATTGGACGTCTCCCGATCTCTGTGCCCGCCGGTGTGGAGGTCTCCGTGGACGGTTCCGTGGTGTCGGTGAAGGGTCCCAAGGGCTCCCTCACGCAGACCGTCGCGGCACCCATCACGGTGGTCGTCGAGGACGGCACCGTTCAGGTGTCCCGCCCCAACGACGAGCGCGAGTCCCGCTCGCTGCACGGTCTCACGCGTTCCCTGATCGCCAACATGATCCAGGGTGTGTCCGAGGGATACACCAAGCAGCTGGAGATCGTGGGCACGGGTTACCGCGTGCAGGCCAAGGGTGCGGACCTCGAGTTCGCTCTCGGTTACAGCCACCCCGTTCCCTTCAGCGCCCCGGAGGGCATCACGCTCTCCGTGGAGGGGAACAACAAGGTCTCCGTCTCCGGCATCGACAAGCAGCAGGTTGGCCAGGTCGCCGCGAAGATCCGCTCCCTGCGTCTACCCGATCCCTACAAGGGCAAGGGTGTTCGTTACGCCGGCGAGCAGATCCGCCGCAAGGCCGGAAAGGCTGGTAAGTAATCATGGCTCTCGTAATCAAGGGAAAGTCGAAGACCGCTCAGCGGGCTCGGCGTCACCGCCGCGTGCGCAAGCACATCGCCGGAACCGCGCTGCGCCCCCGTCTGGTGGTGACGCGTTCCACCCGCCACATGGTCGCCCAGGTGATCGACGACGACAAGGGCTTCACCCTCGTCTCGGCCTCCACCATGGAAGACGCCCTGCGTGCGTCGTCCGACGACAAGACCGCCAAGGCCAAGCGCATCGGTGAGCTGATCGCCGAGCGCGCCAAGGCTGCGGGGATCGAGACCGTCGTGTTCGACCGCGGCGGCAACAAGTACCACGGCCGTGTGGCCGCGGTGGCCGAGGGTGCCCGTGAAGGAGGTCTGGCGCTGTGAGCGAGCAGAAGAACGAGAAGGAAACTCAGGTGAGCGAAGCCACCACCGGTTCCACTGAGACGGCCGAGTCCAACACCTCGTCCCGTCAGGGGACCGAGGAGAACCGCGGTGGACGCGGCGGTCGCAACGAGCGCGGCGGACGCGGCGGCAGTGACCGCGGCGGCCGTGGCAACGACCGTGGCGGCCGTGGTGGCCGCGGCGGCCGCGACGACGACAAGGACAAGTTCCTCGAGCGCGTCGTGACCATCAACCGCGTGTCCAAGGTCGTGAAGGGCGGTCGTCGCTTCAGCTTCACCGCTCTCGTGGTCGTGGGCGACGGCAACGGCATGGTGGGCGTCGGCTACGGCAAGGCCAAGGAAGTTCCGGCGGCGATCTCCAAGGGCGTCGAGGAGGCCAAGAAGAACTTCTTCCGGGTCCCCCGCGTCGAGGACCGCACCATCCCGCACCGTGTGCAGGGTGAGGCGGCGGCCGGCGTGGTCATGCTGCGCCCCGCCACCCCGGGTACCGGTGTGATCGCCGGTGGTCCGGTGCGCGCCGTGCTGGAGTGCGCTGGCATCCACGACGTGCTGTCCAAGTCCCTCGGTTCGTCCAACCAGATCAACATCGTGCACGCGACCATCCAGGCGCTGCGTGAGCTCGAGGAGCCCGCGTCCGTGGCCGCCCGTCGTGGGCTGCCCATGGACGAGGTCGTTCCGGCGCCGCTGCTGCGTGAGATCCAGAAGGCAGGTGCCTGATGAACGGAAAGCGCATCCAGGCCACCGGCGCGACCCTGCGCGTGAAGCAGGTCCGCTCCGTGGTCGGACAGAAGCAGAACATGCGCGACACGCTGCGCTCGCTCGGTCTCAAGCGTCCGGGCCACGTCGTGGAGCGCAAGGCCGATGCGGCCACCGCCGGCATGATCAACACGGTGTCGCATCTCGTAGAGGTTGAGGAGGCTTGAGCATGGCTGAGAACACCGAGAGCAAGCGCCACGCTCTGAAGGTCCACCACCTGCGTCCGGCCCCCGGCTCGCACCAGGCCAAGACTCGTCTTGGCCGCGGTGAGGCGTCCAAGGGCAAGACCGCCGGTCGCGGTACCAAGGGCACCAAGGCGCGCTACCAGGTCAAGGCCGGCTTCGCCGGCGGCCAGCTGCCGCTGCAGATGCGGCTGCCCAAGCTGCGCGGGTTCAAGAACCCGTTCCGCGTGGAGTACCAGGTGGTCAACCTGGACCGTCTGGGCGAGCTGTTCCCCGAGGGTGGCACCGTCACCGTCTCGGACCTGGTTGCCAAGGGCGCGGTTCGCAAGAACCAGCCCGTCAAGGTGCTGGGCAGCGGGGAGATCTCCGTGGCCCTGAACATCACCGCGGACAAGTTCTCGGCCTCCGCGGCCGAGAAGATCGCCGCGGCTGGCGGGTCCACGCAGAACGCGTGAGCGCAGACCAGCGTTCGGTTGTAGGGTGAATCCCTGAACTGAGGCGGGCCCCGTGCCGGATTCCCGGCGCGGGGCCCGCTGCTTTACCAGGATGTTCGCACGGGGCCCGTCGCGGCCCCGTGCGCGTCCTTGGCTAGACTTGCCCGGGGTCGGAACCGACCGGGCCACCACGCTTTTGAAGGAGGACCTGTGCTCAGTGCTTTCGCACGGGCGTTCACCACGCCGGAGCTGCGCAACAAGCTGCTGTTCACCCTCGGGATCATCGTGATCTACCGGCTGGGGACGTTCATCCCCGCACCCGGTGTGGACTACGGCAACGTCCAGCAGTGCCTGGCGCTCGGGAACACCACCGGCGGCGCGTACGACCTGGTCAACCTCTTCAGCGGTGGGGCCCTCCTGCAGCTGTCGATCTTCGCCCTCGGGGTGATGCCGTACATCACCGCGAGCATCATCGTGCAGCTGCTGCGGGTGGTCATTCCCCGTTTCCAGGAGCTGCACGAGGAGGGCGCGCAGGGCCAGACCAAGCTCACGCAGTACACGCGCTACCTCACGATCGGCCTGGCGGCTCTCAACGCCACCACCGTCATCTCCCTGGCCCGCTCGGGGAACCTGCTGGGCAACTGCTCGCTGCCGATCATCCCTGACGACTCGCTGCCGGTGCTGGTCATCATGATCCTCACCATGACGGCGGGCACCACCGTGATCATGTGGCTCGGTGAGCGCATCACGGACCGCGGCGTGGGCAACGGCATGTCCCTGCTGATCTTCACGTCCATCGCCGCCACCTTCCCGTCCGCGCTCGGCGAGATCCTGCGCACCCGCGGCTGGGGCATCTTCCTGGGCGTGTGCGCGATCGGGCTGGTGGTCATCACCTGCGTGGTCTTCGTGGAGCAGTCGCAGCGGCGCATCCCGGTGCAGTACGCCAAGCGCATGGTCGGGCGGCGCACCATCGGCGGCACGAGCACGTACATCCCGCTGAAGGTCAACATGGCCGGCGTGATCCCCATCATCTTCGCCTCCTCCATGCTGATGCTGCCCACCATGATCGCGCAGTTCGCGATGCCCGACGACGGCAGCGCCGTGCCGGGGTGGGTCACCTGGATCAACACGTACCTGGCACGCGGTGACCACCCCGTGTACATGACCGTGTACTTCCTGCTGATCGTGGCCTTCACGTACTTCTACGTGTCCATCACGTTCAACCCGGAGGAGGTCTCGGACAACATGAAGCGCTACGGCGGCTTCATCCCGGGCATCCGCGCCGGGCGTCCCACCGAGACCTACCTGCGCTACGTGCTGACCCGCATCACGCTGCCGGGTGCGCTGTACCTGGGCATCGTGTCGATGATCCCGCTCATCGCGCTGGTGGCGTTCGGCGCCAACCAGAACTTCCCGTTCGGCGGCCCGTCGCTGCTGATCATGGTGGGCGTGGGCCTGGACACCGTCAAGCAGATCGACGCCCAGCTGCAGCAGCGCCACCACGAGGGCCTGCTGCGCGCCTGAGCCCCGGTTGTTCCGCACGGGCGGTGGGCCGGGGCGCGCCCCGGGCGCCGCGCCGTCGGGCCGGTAGCATGGGTGAGGAAGTGCACGTTGACGCAAGGAGAGATCATGACCCGCATGTTGATCATCGGACCGCCAGGCGCAGGCAAGGGAACGCAGGCCGAGCGCATCTGCGACCGACTCGGCGTGCCCGCCATCTCCACCGGGGACATCTTCCGCGCGAACATCAAGCAGCAGACGGAGCTCGGCAGGGAGGCGCAGAGCTACACGGACGCCGGCAACCTGGTCCCCGACTCCGTCACCAACAGCATGGTGCGCGACCGGCTCGCGCAGCAGGACGTCGCGGACGGCTTCCTGCTGGACGGCTACCCGCGCACCGTCGCCCAGGTGGAGGAGCTCGACCGGATCCTGGAGGCCAACGGCGTGGCGCTGGACGTCGTGCTGCTGCTCACGGCGGACAACGACGAGCTCGTCACCCGCCTGCTGGGCCGCGCCCGCGACCAGGGGCGTACGGACGACACCGAGGACGTCATCCGCCACCGCCTGGACGTCTACGACGAGCAGACGGCCCCCGTGGTCGACGTCTACGAGCAGCGCGGCATCGTCGCGCGCGTGGACGGGCTCGGCAGCATCGACGACGTCACCGAGCGGATCATGAGCCAGCTGCCGCGCTGACGCACCGCACCACGCACCACCTCGAGCCCCCGGTCCGATGCGAGGCATCGCCCGGGGGCTCGGCATTCACCACACACCCCACCACGGAAGGACCCCAGGCATCGTGTTCGGACGCCGCAAGATCCAAGTGAAGTCGGACGCCGAGCTGGCCCTCATGGCCAGGGCGGGCGTTGTCACCTCCCGCGCGCTCGACGCCGCGGTGGCTGCCGCCGTGCCCGGTGCGACCACCGCGGACCTCGACCGCGCCTTCCGTGCGGTGCTCGAGGACAGCGGGGCCGAGTCGAACTTCCTGGGCTACTACGGCTACCCCGCGACGGTGTGCGCGTCCGTCAACGAGGAGGTGGTCCACGGCATCCCGGGGGAGCGCGTGCTCGCGGACGGCGACATCGTGTCCATCGACGGCGGGGCGATCGTGGCTGGTTGGCACGGCGACTCCGCCCGCACGGTGCTCGTGGGGGAGCACCACGACCCCGCGGACCAGGAGCTCTCGGACGTCACGCGTGCGGCCATGTGGCGCGGCGTGGCGGCAATGGCCACGGGCACCCACGTGGGCGACATCGGCCTGGCGGTCGAGTCCTACGTCCGGGAGACGGTCGGATCCCGTCTGGGCATCCTGGAGGACTACGTGGGCCACGGCATCGGCACCGAGATGCACATGGCTCCGGATGTGCCCAACTACGCCGTGGGGCAGCGCACGCCCAAGCTCGTGACGGGCATGGCCCTGGCGATCGAGCCCATGCTGGTGCGCGGCGGAATCGAGACCCGGGTGCTGGAGGACGACTGGACGGTCGTCACCGAGGACGGGTCCCGTGCCAGCCAGTGGGAGCACACCGTGTGCCGCCACAGCCGGGGCGTGTGGGTGCTGACCGCCGAGGACGGAGGGGCCTCCGAGCTCGAGCCGCTGGGCGTCCACCCCGTTCCCGTCCCCGCGTCCTGAGGCGGGTCCGTCACCCGGCCCGCCACGGCCCCGACCCGTCACCCAGAGAACCCGTGGCCCCGCCACCCCCGAGAGCCTGAGAGCAGGCAGAGGAATCCCATGACTGCACAGCCCGTAGAGATCACGCCCCGCCCCGAGGCGGGCCAGCTCGTCTTCAAGCCCGTACGGCGGGGCAAGCCGCCCGTGCACCTGGCCGACCTGGACATGGCCGGGCGCAAGGAGCTGCTGAAGGAGGCCGGCTACCCGGCGTTCCGGGCCTCGCAGCTGTCGAAGCACTACTTCGAGCGCTTCGAGTCGGATCCCGCCGCGATGACGGACCTCCCCGCGGACCAGCGGGAGGAGATGGTCGCCAAGGCCATGCCCCCGCTGCTGCGGACCGTGAAGCAGCTGCGTGCGGACCAGGGCATGACCGTGAAGTCCGTGCACCGCCTGTTCGACAACGCCATGGTCGAGTCCGTGCTGATGCGCTACGACAAGCGCGTGACCATGTGCATCTCCTCCCAGGCCGGCTGCGGGATGAACTGCCCGTTCTGCGCCACCGGCCAGTCCGGGCTCACGCGCAACCTCTCGGCTGCCGAGATCGTGGACCAGGTGGTCCAGGGCGTGCGGGCCCTGCGCGACGGCGCCGTGGGGGACCCGGAGGAGGCCCCGCAGCGGGTGTCCAACATCGTCTTCATGGGCATGGGGGAGGCCCTGGCCAACTACAAGGCCACCATGGGCGCGGTGCACCGCATCATCGACCCGTCACCGGAGGGACTCGGGATCTCCGCGCGCGGGCTCACCATGTCCACGGTGGGGCTGGTGCCCGGCATCCGGAAGTTCACGCGGGAGAAGCTGCCCATCACGCTGGCACTGTCGCTGCACGCGCCGGACGACGAGCTGCGCGACGAGCTGATCCCCATCAACACCCGGTGGAAGGTGGACGAGGCGCTCGACGCCGCCCGGGACTACTACGACGTCACGGGCCGCCGGGTCTCGATCGAGTACGCCCTGATCCGGGACATGAACGACCAGGGCTGGCGCGCGGACCTGCTGGGGGAGAAGCTGAACAAGCGCGGCGCGGGCTGGGTGCACGTGAACCCGATCCCCCTCAACCCGACCCCCGGCTCCAAGTGGACGGCCTCGCGCCCCGGCGTGGAGCAGAACTTCGTGGAGCGCCTGCGTGCCCACGGCATCCCCACCACCGTGCGGGACACCCGCGGCTCGGACATCGACGGCGCCTGCGGCCAGCTGGCCACGGACGTCTGAGTCCCGGGGACGAGACGTCCGCCCGGGACTGGACGCCGGGGCCGGGCGCTCGGGCCTGAGCGCCGTCGTCGTCCCGCGCGGTCTGCGGGCGGGCCCGCCGGCCGGGTTGCGAAAAACAGCGTGAGCGCGTAGTGTCGTGCGTTGGTTGTTTGTGCTCGCTGATCGAGCCCTGCCCACCCACACCGACCCCCGCTACCACTCGTAGTGCGGGGTTGTTCGTCTGGTGGACGGGGACCGGTACGGGCACCGCCGTCCGGATAGACAACCGGACCCCTCGAGAAGTTAGCGGAGGATATGGCCAAGAAAGACGGAGTCATCGAGATCGAAGGCACTGTGGTCGAGGCACTGCCCAATGCGTCGTTTCGTGTTGAGCTGACCAACGGTCACAAGGTGCTCGCCCACATCTCGGGCAAGATGCGCCAGCACTACATCCGGATCCTCCCCGAGGACCGCGTCGTGGTGGAGCTCAGCCCCTATGACCTTTCCCGAGGCCGGATCGTCTACCGCTACAAGTAGCATCCGCGCCCACGGTGGACGGTCGGGGAGACCCGGGCGAGCACGGTGGTGCGAGTGCATACGCCATTACTAGTACGCGAAGGAATGCGATGAAGGTCCAACCGAGCGTCAAGCAGATCTGCGACAAGTGCAAGGTGATCCGCCGCAACGGCCGGGTCATGGTGATCTGCGAGAACCCCCGGCACAAGCAGCGCCAGGGCTGACGGGAACACTCCCGCCCACGCAAGTGGATTGACAAGAACGGACACCGCAGCCGCCGCCCCAGGGCGCGGCAACCCCCGGCACGGAGGCCGGAGACCGATCGGAACGCGATCGGGACGCGGTGTTCAAGACCTCCGGACACACAAGGAGAACCGCCACTATGGCTCGTCTCGCAGGCGTCGACCTCCCCCGTGAAAAGCGGCTGGAAGTTGCGCTGACCTACATCTACGGCGTGGGTCGTACCCGTGCACTCGAAACCCTGGAGGCCACTGGCATCTCCGGGGACGTGCGCGTCAAGGATCTCACCGATCCGCAGCTCGTCGAGCTGCGTGACTACATCGAAGGCAACTACAAGGTCGAAGGCGATCTCCGCCGTGAAGTGGCCGCCGACATCCGCCGCAAGGTCGAGATCGGCAGCTACCAGGGCCTGCGCCACCGCCGCGGTCTGCCCGTCCACGGCCAGCGCACCAAGACCAACGCCCGTACCCGCAAGGGTCCCAAGCGCACGGTCGCCGGTAAGAAGAAGTAATCGTGGTCGCCACCGAACCGGTGGCTGATCAACGTCGAAGATCTTTGTAGGAGAATCCATGGCCCAGAAGACTCGCGCGACGGCCGCTCGCAAGCCGCGTCGCAAGGTGAACAAGAATGTGACCCAAGGTCAGGCTCACATCAAGTCCACGTTCAACAACACCATCGTTTCCATCACCGACCCCTCGGGTGCGGTCCTGTCGTGGGCCTCGGCCGGCGGCGTGGGCTTCAAGGGCTCGCGCAAGTCGACCCCGTTCGCCGCGCAGCAGGCTGCCGAGACCGCCGCGAAGGGCGCGCAGGAGCACGGGATGCGCAAGGTGGATGTGTTCGTGAAGGGCCCGGGGTCCGGTCGCGAGACCGCGATCCGCGCCCTGCAGGCCACCGGGCTGGAGGTCGGCTCCATCCAGGACGTCACCCCGTCCGCCCACAACGGCTGCCGTCCCCCGAAGCGCCGTCGCGTCTGACACGTCTGCGCGGCCACCACTGCCCTCGCGGGCGGCGGTGGCCGCGCACCGACGCGGTGAACTCGCCAGCTCACCGCGTCATTCACCCATTTTGTTTTCCACCACCTGCGTGCGTCATATGGCGGAGGCACGCTGAAAGGAAACATCAGTGCTCATCGCACAGCGCCCCACCCTCACGGAAGAGGCTGTGGCCGAGAACCGTTCCCGGTTCGTGATCGAACCGCTGGAGCCTGGTTTCGGGTACACCCTCGGCAACTCACTTCGCCGCACGCTTCTCTCCTCCATCCCCGGCGCCTCCGTGACCAGCATCCGCATCGACGGCGTGCTGCACGAGTTCTCCACGGTGGAGGGTGTCAAGGAAGACGTCACCGAGCTGATCCTCAACATCAAGAAGCTCTCCCTGTCCTCGGAGGAGGACGAGCCCGTCACGGCGTGGCTGCGCAAGCAGGGTCCGGGCGAGGTCACGGCGGCTGACATCTCCGCACCGGCCGGTGTCGAGGTCCACAACCCGGAGCTGCACATCGCCACGCTGAACTCGAAGGGTCAGCTCGAGATCGAGCTGACCATCGAGCGCGGCCGCGGCTACGTGTCGGCGTCGCAGAACAAGGCGGGTGACGCGGAGGTCGGCCGGATCCCGGTGGACTCCATCTACTCGCCCGTCCTGAAGGTGACCTTCCGCGTGGAGGCCACCCGTGTCGAGCAGCGCACGGACTTCGACAAGCTCGTGCTGGACGTGGAGACCAAGGAGGCCATCTCCCCGCGTGACGCGGTGGCCTCTGCCGGCACCACCCTGGTCGAGCTGTTCGGTCTCGCCCGCGAGCTGAACTCCTCGGCCGAGGGGATCGAGATCGGGCCCTCGCCCACGGACGCCGCCGCTGCCGCGGACATGGCGCTGCCGATCGAGGACCTCGAGCTGTCGGTGCGCTCGTACAACTGCCTCAAGCGTGAGGGCATCCACAGCGTGGGTGAACTGGTGGGGCGCTCGGAAGCGGATCTCATGGACATCCGCAACTTCGGCGCGAAGTCCATCGACGAGGTCAAGGACAAGCTCGGTGAGCTCGGCCTGGCCCTGAAGGACTCCCCTCCCGGCTACGACCTCGCCGCCCACGCGGCGTCCCTCGAGGACGAGGACGACAACAACAACCCGTTCGACGTCGACCTCGACTGACGCCCACACCACTTCCCGTGCCCCGCGGCCGCTGAGCGGCTCGCGCGGGCCCGAACTCCAGGAGACCTACTATGCCTACCCCTACCAAGGGACCCCGTCTCGGCGCCGGGCCGACCCACGAGCGCATGATCCTCTCGAACCTCTCGCAGCAGCTGTTCGAGCACAAGCGCATCACCACCACCGTGACCAAGGCCAAGCGCCTGCGTCCCGTGGCCGAGCGCATGATCACGTTCGCCAAGCGCGGTGACCTCGCCTCGCGCCGTCGCGTCATGCGTCAGCTGACCGACAAGTCCGTGGTCCACGAGCTGTTCACCAGCATCGCGGCGGCCATGGAAGGCCGCGACGGCGGCTACACGCGCATCACCAAGATCGGCAACCGCAAGGGCGACAACGCCCCCATGGCGGTCATCGAGCTGGTCATGGAGCCCGTGGCCAAGAAGGAGACCGTCGCGGAGGCCGAGCGCGCCACCGCCAAGGCCGCCCCCGCCCCGGCTGCTCCGGTCGACACCCCCGCGGACACCACCGCCGAGGACGTCAAGGCCAAGGAGATCCCCGCGGACGAGCAGGCGCCCGCCGTCGGCTCCGACGAGGCCGCCGAGGTTGCCGCGGAGAACAAGGACGCCGCCGAGTTCGCCGGTTCCCACGCTCCGCTCGAGTCCGGTGAGGCCCCCGAGGGCTTCGCCGTCAAGGGCAACCGCAACTCCATGAAGTACCACGTGCCCGGTTCGCGCTGGTACTCCGGGACCACCGCGGAGATCTGGTTCGACTCCCCGGCCAACGCCGAGGCAGCTGGCTTCCAGCCCGCGGGCGGCGCCGCCGCCCAGAAGATCTCCGAGTAAGCTCGGGTTCTTCGCCCGGTACGGTACCGGTCACGACGCCGCCGCAGGTTCCTGCGGCGGCGTCGTCGTATCCGCAGGTCTCCGCCGGGGGAACCGACAGTCGGCGTGGAAGGACGGACGTGATGGACGAGCGCACGGTGCGGCTGCGCGTGGGGCTGGCCTACGACGGCGCCCCGTTCAGGGGGTGGGCGCGCCAGCCCGGGCTTCCGAGCGTGCAGGCCGCGGTGGAGGACGCCCTGGAGCTGGTGCTCCGCCACCCGTGCACCACCGTGGTGGCCGGACGCACGGACACCGGGGTGCACGCGAGGCACCAGACGGTGCACGTGGATGTCGGCGAGCAGGCCTGGCAGCGGCTGGCCGGTGCTCACGCCCCGGCGCGCGCGGCCGTCCGCAAGATCAACGGCGCGCTGCGGCGGGTGCTCGGCAAGGACCGCGCCCAGCGCGGCTGGGAGCCGGTGGTGGGCGCGGTGGTGGTGAACGACGTCGCCGTGGCGGAGCCCGGCTTCGACGCCCGGTTCTCCGCCCTGTCCCGCGGCTACACGTACCGCATCTGCGACGCGGTGACGGGCCACGACCCGCTCACCCGCAGCCACGCCTGGTGGCTCGACACGGAACTGGACGTGGCGGCCATGGACGAGGCGCTGCGCGAGCTGCTCGGCCTCCAGGACTTTTTGAGCTACTGCAAGCCGCGCGAGGGGGCGACCACCGTGCGCGAGCTGCAGGGCGCATCGGTTCGACGGGACGAGCACGGGATGGTGAGCGTGTCCCTGACCGCGGACGCCTTCTGCCACCACATGGTGCGCTCCATCGTGGGTGCCGCGGTGCGTGTGGGGGAGGGGCGCCGGCCCGTCGGGTGGCCGGGGGAGCGGCTGCGGGCCCGGGAGCGGGACGCCAGCGTGGTGATGGCCCCGGCCCACGGCCTGGTGCTGGAGTCGGTGCGCTATCCGGGGCCGCAGGGCCTGCGGGAGCGCGCCGAGCTGACGCGGGCCAGGCGCGCGACGTCGTGACCCGGGTGCCGGTACCCGAGTGGCAACCCCGGCAGTCATCCGGTAACATGGAATGCTGTTGTGCGTGTTCTGCCCCGGTTCACGTGTACCCGCAGCGGTCGCTCATGTTGCAGAGCGCAGGGCCGTGCGGTGCACCGGGTTGTGGACGCACGGATGCCGCCCGGATCTCACCCGGGCCCCGAAGCACAACGGAACCGATCGACACGAGTATTCGTGTCTTCAGCAGACAAACGAAGGCAGATCAACGTGCGTACGTACACTCCGAAGCCCGGTGACGTCCAGCGTCAGTGGCACGTCATCGACGCCACCGACGTCGTCCTGGGTCGTCTTGCCAGCCAGACCGCAACGCTGCTGCGCGGGAAGCACAAGCCGACCTTCGCTCCCCACGTGGACACCGGCGATTTCGTCATCATCATCAACGCGGAGAAGGTGGCCCTGACCGGCGCCAAGCTCCAGAAGAAGCGCGCCTACCGCCACTCCGGCTACCCGGGCGGACTCAAGTCCACCAGCTACGCCGAGCTGCTCGCGAAGAACCCCACGCGCGCCGTGGAGAAGGCCGTCAAGGGCATGCTGCCCAAGAACAAGCTGGCCGCCCAGCAGCTGTCCAAGCTGAAGGTCTACGCTGGCGCCGAGCACCCGCACCAGGCCCAGCAGCCCAAGCCCTACGAGTTCACCCAGGTCGCCCAGTAACTCGGGCCAACGAATAACACATAAGGAGAATCGTGGCTCAGAACACTGAAGAGCAGATCACCGAGGACGTGGAGCTGACCAGCTACACCTCCGAGTCCACCGAGTCCGCCACGGGTGCCGCACTGTCCGAGCGCCCCGCGCTGACCGTCCCCGGCCAGGCCGTGGGCCGCCGCAAGCAGGCCATCGCCCGCGTGCGCCTGGTTCCCGGCTCCGGCAAGTGGACCGTCAACGGCCGCACCCTGGAGGAGTACTTCCCCAACAAGCTGCACCAGCAGGAGGTCAACGACCCCTTCACGCTGCTGGAGCTGCAGGGCGGCTACGACGTCATCGCCCGCATCAGCGGCGGCGGCCCCTCCGGCCAGGCCGGCGCGCTGCGCCTCGGCGTGGCCCGTGCCCTCAACGAGATCGACGCCGAGCACAACCGCCCGGCGCTCAAGAAGGCCGGCTTCCTGACTCGTGACGCCCGCGTCATCGAGCGCAAGAAGGCAGGCCTCAAGAAGGCACGCAAGGCGCCGCAGTACTCCAAGCGCTGATCGACGCCACCCGGCCCTCGGCCGGACGTTGATCGACAGGGTCCCGTTCTTCGGTTTTGGCCGAGGGCCGGGGCCCTGCGTCGATCAGGGCTTGGCTCCAGTCGCGCTGATCGCCGTCATCCGGCCCTCGGCCGGAGGTTGTCACGCAGGGTCCCGTTCCCCGGTTTCGGCCGAGGACCGGGGCCCTGCGTCGTTTCCCCTGAATCACCGCTGCGGGTGTGGCAGAGGTAACAGGGCAGTGACTCGGGCGTAAAATCGTGGTGGAAGCACCGCCGCTTCCACCGCACCGTCACGAGAGGGCCCGCATGAGCAAGCAACCGGACCAGAAGCAGAGCACCGCGCACGCCGGGAAGGCGAAGGACGAGAGCGCTGAGGCAGACTCGCGCTCCGCCTTGGACGACGCCCTGAAGAAGGAGCAGCACCGGGTCTCCGTGGTCGAGGACTACGCGGCGGAGCTGGACGAGATCGCAGAGCTCGGGAAGAAGCTGCACGACGACCGCGGCATCGAGAGTTCCTCGGCCTGGAAGATCGGCTATCCGTACGACGAGAAGCTCTCCCGCAAGGAGTACGAGCGCACCAAACGGGCCCTGCAAATCGAGCTGCTGAAGCTGCAGCTGTGGATCAAGGAGACCGGCCAGAAGCTGTTGATCATCTTCGAGGGCCGGGACGCCGCGGGCAAGGGCGGGTCGATCAAGCGCTTTACCGAGCACCTGAACCCCCGTGGCGCGCGTGTGGTGGCGCTCGAGAAGCCTACGGAGATCGAGCAGACCCAGTGGTACTTCCAGCGCTACGTGAAGCACCTGCCCTCCGGCGGGGAGATCGTGCTGATGGACCGTTCCTGGTACAACAGAGCCGGTGTGGAGCGGGTAATGGGCTACTGCACGTCCCAGCAGTACTACGAGTTCATGCGCCAGGCCCCGGAGTTCGAGCGGATGCTGGTCAACTCGGACACCCACTTGATCAAGTTCTGGTTCTCGGTGACCCGCGCCGAGCAGCTGGCACGATTCCAGTCGCGCCGCACGGACCCCGTGCGCCAGTGGAAGCTCTCGCCCACGGACGTGGCCTCGCTGGACAAGTGGGACGACTACACCGAGGCCAAGGAGGCCATGTTCTTCTACACGGACACGGGGGACGCCCCCTGGACCGTGATCAAGTCGAACGACAAGAAGCGGGCGAGGCTCGAGGCCATGCGCTACGTCCTCGCACAGTTCGACTACCCCAACAAAGACCATGCTCTCGTGGGCGCGGTGGACACCAACATCGTGGGCGGGGCCACGGACCTCGCTGACGACAACGGCGTCAACCCCGACGGCTTCCCGGTGGTCCGCCCCGGGAAGGACTGATCGGGATGCGTCGGATTTGTCCCCAGAGTGGTCGTAGGATGATCTGCGATGTCTAGAATTTTCGGAACGGACGGCGTTCGCGGTCTCGCGAACGGCCTCCTCACAGCAGACCTTGCCATGCAGTTGTCGCAGGCCGCGGCGATCGTCCTGGGCCACCGCCACGCGGCCGAGGGGCGCCGCCCCACTGCCGTGGTGGCCCGGGACGGCCGCGCGAGCGGCGAGTTCCTGGGGGCCGCGGTCACCGCGGGGCTCGCAAGCTCCGGCGTGGACGTGTACGACGCTGGCGTGCTCCCGACGCCCGCCGCCGCGTACCTCGTGGGCGACATCGACGCCGACTTCGGCGTGATGATCTCCGCGTCGCACAACCCCGCACCGGACAACGGGATCAAGTTCCTCGCCCACGGCGGCAAGAAGCTGCCGGACGCCGTCGAGGACGCCATCCAGCAGGTCTACGAGGCCGGAGACTTCTTGCGGCCCACGGGTGCGGAGGTCGGACGCGTGACGCGTCTGTCGGACGCCGAGGACCGCTACGTCCTGCACCTCGTGGGGGCGATTCCCCGCCGTCTGGACGGGCTGTCGATCGTGCTGGACTGCGCGCACGGTGCGGCGTCGGGGGTCTCCCCGGACGCCTTCCGCGACGCCGGGGCTTCCGTGCACGTGATCGGTGCAGAGCCGGACGGGCTGAACATCAACGACGGCGTGGGCTCCACCCATCTCGAGCCGCTGAAGCAGAAGGTCCGCGAGCTGGGTGCGGACCTGGGCATCGCCCACGACGGCGACGCCGACCGCTGCCTCGCGGTGGACCACACCGGCACCGAGGTGGACGGGGACCAGATCATGTGCATCATCGCGATGGCCATGAAGGAGGCCGGGCGGCTCAACCAGGACACCCTCGTGGCCACGGTGATGAGCAACCTGGGTCTGCAGCTGGCCCTGGAGAAGGCGGGCATCAACCTGGTGCGCGCCTCGGTGGGGGACCGCTACGTCCTGGAGTCGATGGTGGCCAACGGCTACAACCTGGGCGGCGAGCAGTCCGGGCACGTGATCATGGCCGACTACGCCACCACGGGAGACGGGCTGCTCACGGGCATGATGCTTGCCTCCCGCGTGGCACAGACCGGGATGCCCCTGCAGGAACTCGCCACGGTCATGACCCGCATGCCGCAGGTGATGATCAACGTCAAGAACGTGGACAAGGCCGCGACGAGCACCAACCAGGCGGTGCTGGACGCCGTGGCCGAGACGGAGCAGCGGCTGGGCGAGGAGGGCCGGGTGCTGCTGCGTCCCTCCGGGACCGAGCCGGTGGTGCGCGTGATGGTCGAGGCGGCAACGGCCGAGGAGGCCCAGCGCGAGGCCGAGGCGCTGGTCGCCGTCGTCGAGGAGAACCTGAGCCTGTAGACCTGCGCCGCACGACGTCGGGGAACTTCGTGTCCCGACCTCGTGCCCCACCGGCGTGGGTCGGGCAGCCGGGCGACCGGTGACAATTCCGACGCGCACGACACCGGACAGGCAGTGCCACGAGACAGAGAAGGGCCCCGCATCCGTGAGGATGCGGGGCCCTTCTCGTGCGGACGGATGGACGGGTCAGACAGCGGAGTTGCCAGGGGCCTCGTGGCGACCCGTGGCGGCGCCGGGGGCCGCGGTGCCGGTGTGACCCGCGGTCAGTGCGTCACGGATCTCGGTAAGAAGCACGACGTTGGGATCGGCGGCCTCCTCGGCCGGCTCGATGCCCAGACGGCGGTTGCGGCGCTCGATCATCTTGTTCATGGGCATCACCAGGCAGAAGTACACGGCCGCGGCGATGAGCAGGAAGTTGACGATCGCGGTCAGCAGCACGCCGAACTTCAGCTCGTTGCCGCGCAGGGTGAGCACGGCGAAGCTGTCGAAGTTGGGAGAGCCGACGATCGCGGAGATCGCGGGCATGAGCACGCTCTCCACGAGTGCGTTGACGATTTTGGCGAAGGCGGCGCCGATGATGACGGCAACCGCGAGATCCATCACGTTGCCCTTCATGATGAATTCTTTGAAGCCATTGATCATGGCGCTCACAGTACCCAGCGAGTGCATGAAAGATGAAGCCAACGGCCCGGAACATATCGGAGATCACAGGCCCGCGGCCGCAGCGGGTGAAAACGGCGGTGCTCCGGGCTCAGTTCTTGCGCAGCAGCACCCGTCGGATCTTGTGGTCGTGGTCCTTCGAGAGGATCAGCCGGGCCCGTCCGCGGGTGGGGCGCACGTTCTGCACCAGGTTGGGCTCGTTGATGCGGTGCCAGATGTCCGTGGCCACCTCACGGGCCTCGTCGTCCGTGAGGTTGGCGTAGCGGTGGAAGTAGGACTCGGGGTCCGAGAACGCCGAGGAGCGCAGGGCGCGGAAGCGGTCCACGTACCAGCGCTCGATGTCGTCCGTGCGGGCGTCCACGTAGATGCTGAAGTCGAAGAAGTCGCTCAGGGCGAGGGCCGTGCGCCTTCCGCTCTCGAGCTTCGCCGGGGCGAGCACGTTCAGCCCCTCCACGATCACGACGTCCGGCCGGGTCACCACGACTTCCTCGTCAGGGAGGATGTCGTAGGTGACGTGCGAGTACTTCGGGGCGCGCACCTCGGGTGCACCGGACTTGATCTCCGAGACGAAGCGCAGCAGGGCACGCCGGTCGTAGGACTCGGGGAAGCCCTTGCGGTCCATCAGCCCCCGGCTGCGCAGTTCTGCGTTCGGGTACAGGAAACCGTCCGTGGTCACGAGCTGGACGTTCGGAGTGGAGGGCCAGCGCGCGAGCATCTCGCGCAGCAGTCGGGCCGTGGTGGACTTGCCGGCGGCCACGGAACCGGCGATGCCGATCACGAACGGCGTGCGCGCGTGGTGCTCGCCCAGGAACGAGTTGGTGGCCGCGTTGAGCTGCGTGGAGGACATGTCGTAGAGGGTGAGCAGCCGGGAGAGGGGGAGGTAGACCTCCCGCACCTCGTCCACGTCCAGGCGGTCACCGAGACCGCGCAGGTTCTCGATCTCCTGAGCGGTGAGGGGGACGTCGATCTCCGTGGAGAGCCGGGACCAGGTCTGGCGGTCCAGCTCCACGAAGGGGGAGACGCGCTGGGAAGTGGGCTGTGTGCTCATGCTCGGACCAGTGTAGGCCCCCGTGTGACCCACGGGACGGAGGGCCGGGGACGTTTCCGCTAGAATGCATTTTCATGTGTGGAATTGTGGGATATGTGGGCTCAAAGGGTGCTGACGGCCGCCAGCACACCGCTCTCGACGTGATCCTCGAGGGGCTGCGCCGGCTCGAGTACCGCGGTTACGACTCCGCGGGTGTCGCCGTCATCGCGGACGGCACGGTGGAGTACCGCAAGAAGGCGGGCAAGCTCAGCAACCTCCTCGAGGAGCTCGAGGAGCACCCGCTGCCGGAGTCGAACATCGGAATCGGGCACACCCGGTGGGCCACGCACGGCGGGCCCACCGACGTCAACGCCCACCCGCACGTGGTGGACGGCGGCAAGCTCGCCATGATCCACAACGGCATCATCGAGAACTTCAGCGAGATCAAGCGCGAGCTGCAGGCCCAGGGCGAGACCTTCGTGTCCGAGACGGACACCGAGGTGGCCGCCGTGCTGCTCGCCCGCACCTACGACGCGCAGGACCCCGAGCACAAGGACCTCACCGTCGCCATGCAGGACACCTCCCGCCGCCTGGAGGGCGCGTTCACGCTGCTCGCCGTGCACGCGGACGTCCCGGACCGCGTGGTCGCCTCGCGCCGCAACTCCCCGCTGGTGATCGGGCTCGGCGACGGCGAGAACTTCCTGGGCTCGGACGTCTCCGGCTTCATCGACTACACCAAGCGTGCGGTGGAGATGGGCCAGGACCAGATCGTGACCATCACCGCGGACGACTACGCGATCGTCGACTTCGACGGCAACCCCGCCGAGGGCAAGCCCTTCGAGATCGAGTGGGACGCCGCCGCCGCCGAGAAGGACGGCTACCCCTCCTTCATGGAGAAGGAGATCCACGACCAGCCCTCCGCCGTGGGGGACACCCTGCTGGGGCGCCTGGACGAGAACGGAAGCCTCACGCTGGACGAGATCAAGATCGACGAGTCGGTGCTGCGCTCGATCGACAAGATCGTCGTGATCGCGTGCGGCACCGCGGCCTACGCCGGCCAGGTGGCGCGCTACGCGATCGAGCACTGGTGCCGGATCCCCACCGAGGTGGAGCTGGCCCACGAGTTCCGCTACCGGGACCCCATCGTGAACGAGAAGACCCTGGTGGTGGCCGTCTCCCAGTCCGGCGAGACCATGGACACCCTCATGGCCGTGCGCCACGCCCAGGAGCAGGGCGCCAAGGTGGTGGCCATCTGCAACACCAACGGCTCCACGATCCCGCGCGAGGCGGACGCCGTGCTCTACACGCACGCCGGCCCGGAGATCGCCGTGGCCTCCACGAAGGCGTTCCTGGCGCAGATCACGGCCGCGTACCTGCTGGGGCTGTACCTGGCGCAGCTGCGCGGCAACAAGTACAAGGACGAGATCGCCACGCTGCTCGCGGAGCTGGAGGCCATGCCCGCCAAGATCCAGCGCGTGCTGGACGAGGTGGAGCCGCAGGTCAAGGCGCTCGCCTCGAGCATGGAGGACGCCGGCTCGGTGCTCTTCCTGGGCCGGCACGTGGGTTTCCCCGTGGCCATGGAGGGCGCGCTGAAGCTCAAGGAGATCGCGTACATCCACGCCGAGGGCTTCGCCGCCGGTGAGCTCAAGCACGGGCCGATCGCGCTGATCGACCAGGGCCAGCCCGTGATCGTGATCGTGCCCTCGCCGCGCGGCCGGGACTCGCTGCACGCCAAGGTGGTCTCCAACATCCAAGAGATCCGCGCCCGCGGTGCCGAGACCATCGTGATCGCCGAGGAGGGGGACGAGGCGGTGCGCGAGTTCGCGAACCACGTGTTCTACGTCCCCGAGTCGCCCACGCTGCTCCAGCCGCTGCTGGCCACGGTGCCGCTGCAGATCTTCGCGTGCGAGCTCGCCGGGGCCAAGGGCTACGACGTGGACCAGCCGCGCAACCTCGCGAAGTCCGTCACGGTCGAGTAGACCGCGCAGGACCCCACCACGACGGCGGGTGACGCCTCCCACGGGAGCGACACCCGCCGTCGTCGTGTCCGGGGCGCCGCGGGGAGGGCACGTGCAGGGGGCGACGACGCCGTGCCCGGCCGCCCAGCCCGGGCACGGGTGCGCCGCGGGTGACCCAGCGCGCCGTGCGACCCGGGTGACCCCACGTGCTGGACGGGCACGTGTGATGCGCCCGTGCGGCGTCGTCGCCAGTGCCCGTCCGGGGGCGCCGGTAGGCTGGCGGCATGATCGTGGGCACAGGTGTGGACATCGTGGACATCGCGCGTTTCGAGCGGCAGGTGGCCCGCACACCGCGCCTGGTCGAGCGGCTGTTCGTGCCCCACGAGCGGGAGCTGCCGCCGCGCTCGCTCGCGGCGCGCTTCGCGGTGAAGGAAGCCGCGGCCAAGGCGCTGAAGGCACCGCCGGGGATGATCTGGCAGGACTGCTGGGTCACCAACGACGCGGACGGCGCCCCCCACCTGCACACCACCGGCACCGTGGCCGAGGAGCAGCGGCGCCGGGGAGTGCGGACGTGGCACGTGACGATCTCCCACGACGGCGGCATGGCCGTGGCGTTCGTCGTGGCCGAGGGACAGGAAGGTCATCCGCATGATTGAGGCGTACACCGGCGCGAGCATCCGCGCCGCAGAGCAGCCGCTGCTGGACGAGGGGCACGGTGACGCACTGATGCGCCGCGCCGCACGGGGACTGGCGCGGGAGTGCGCGGCGCAGCTGCGGCTCACCAGTCGCGACGGCGCCCTGGCCGGGAGCTCCGCGGTGGTCCTCGTGGGACCGGGCAACAACGGCGGGGACGGGCTGTGGGCGGGGTCGTTCCTGCGCCGCCGGGGCGTCACCGTGACCGCCGTGCTCACCGGATCGCGCGCCCACGAGGCGGGGCTGGACGCGCTGCTGGCGGCGGGTGGCACGGCCCTGCGGCTCGGCGAGAACACGGGAGAGGAGTTGCCCGCCCAGGTCTCCGCACTGCGGACGGTGGATGTCCCGGACGTCGTCGAGCTGATGTCTGCCGCGGACCTCGTGGTGGACGCGATTCTCGGCACGGGCGCCAGCGGTGGGCTGCGGGGTGCCGCCGCGGACCTCGTGGAGGCCTTCACCGGCCGTGACCGCAGTGGGCCCGCCGTGGAGGGACGGGGCGCCCCGCGGATCGTGGCGTGCGACCTCGTCTCCGGGCTGGACGCGGACACCGGCGAGGCCCCGGAGCCGCTGCTGCGCGCGGACGCGACCGTGACGTTCGGCGCGGCGAAGACGGCGCACGTGGTCGCCCCCGGCGAGCAGGCCGGCGGCGCGCTCACCGTGGTGCCCATCGGCATCGAGGACCTGCTGGGCGCACCGGCGGTGCACCGCGTCCAGGGCGAGGACGTTCTGGCCGCGTGGCCGCGACCCGGTGCCACGGACACCAAGTACACGCGCGGGGTGCTGGGCGTGGTCGCCGGTGCCCCGAGCTATCCCGGCGCGGCCATCATGTGCACCCAGGCCGCCGTCCAGGCCGGGGCGGGCATGGTGCGCTTCCTGGGCGACTCGACCGCGCGCGCGATGGTGCTGGCACGCAGCCCGGAGGTGGTCTGCTCGGACGAGCAGCCGTGGGACGTGCACGTCCAGGCGTGGCTCGCCGGACCCGGTGTGGTGGGGGACGAGTCCCAGGCCGCGCGCGTCCAGGCCGTGATCGAGGCCGAGGAGCCCGCGGTGCTCGACGCGGGAGCGCTCGACGCCGCGGCGCGCTCCGTGGCGGACGGACCCCTGGGTGCCCACAAGGTCCTCACACCGCACGCCGGGGAGCTCTCCCAGATCTTCGAGTGGCTCGCGGGCTTCGGGCTGGCGCGGGCCACGGTGGAGCGCACGGAGATCGAGGCGAACCCCCTGCACTGGGCGCGGGAGGCGGCCCGGCTGACGGGGGCCACCGTGCTGCTCAAGGGCGCGACCACCGTGGTGGCCTCGCCGGTGGCCGGGGACGCGGCGTCGTCGGCCGGGGAGGACTGCCTGTGCCTGAGCGTGGGCGGGGCGAGCCCGTGGCTGGCCACCGCCGGCTCCGGGGACACCCTCGCCGGGATCCTGGGCACGGTGCTCGCGCACGTGGCCGAGCACCCGGACGCGCTTGCGGACCTGGGTCCGTGGGCCCGGGGCGAGGGCCG